>PMLI01000349.1 GCA_003158835.1 Acidimicrobiaceae bacterium | reverse complement strand
CCACGACCTCGACCACCACGCCGACCACGACCACGACGGTGCCTTCGTCAGTGCCCGAGGGCTCTTCCAACTGGTCCGGGTACGTGGTCAGCGGCGGGCCGTACAGCCAGGTCCAGGGGACCTTCACCATCCCCACCGTCACCAACGCCGCCACCTGCACTGAGCATGTGGCCGAATGGGTCGGCATAGACGGCTGGAACGCGCCCTCGCTGCCGGTAAACGAGTCGCTTGTCCAGGCCGGGATAGACGAGAGCATGACCAATCCCGACACCGGCACGTGCACGCCGGGCAACTACTACGTCTGGCCCTGGTGGGAGATACTGCCGGCCGACGAGACCCCCATCACCACCGTCAGCGTGAACCCGGGCGACCAGGTGACGGTGGCCATTTCGCAAGTGGGCGGCAGCACGACCTGGAAGATAAGCCTCGCCGACGACACCGACGGTCAGAGCTTCAGCATTGATCAGACTTACGGGGGGCCAGCGTCATCGGGGGAGTGGGTCGTGGAAGCGTCGAGCACCGCGGCGTGCGCCGGAAGCGTCCAGGCCGGCGCCAACATATGCCAACTGGCGCCGTACTGCGTCGGTTCGGGTAGTTCGTGCAACGGCCCGGTACCGTTCACCAACATGTCCATCGCGGGCGCCGAAACAGATTGGTGGCAGGTGTTCATGGTCCAGAACAGCGCCACCGTGGCCACTCCGTCGCCACTCGGCGCCGGTAGTTTCAGCGTCGCGTACACGGGTACCCAAAACGCGGTAGCGGGACCGGTCAACGCCGGTGGTCCCCCTATGAAGGTCGGGAGCCAACCTCGTGGCAAAGTCATGAACCAACGGGTTTCGGAGCGCTAGGTGCCTTCCGTCTCCGCCACCGGTTACTTGCGGCTCCCAACCATTGCCGGGGGCACGATCGCGTTTGTCACCGAGGACGACCTATGGTCGGCGCCGGCTGGCGGCGGGCCGGCCCGGCGGCTTACCGCCGACCTCTTGGGGATCGGCCGGCCGTCCCTTTCCCCCGACGCCCGCCTCATCGCCTTTACGAGCGATGCCCAGGGGAGGGCGGATGTTTACGTGATGCCCACGGGCGGTGGCATGGCCCGGCGGCTGACCTGGCTCGGCGGCCCGCCCCCCAGGAGCGGGAGTAGCGGTGGCCCGACCAAGGTGCTGGGCTGGGCACTGGACGGGAGGATCGTCTTCGCCAGCGACGCCCGTCAGCCTTTCAGAAGCTTGACAATGGCCTACGCCATCTCGCCGGAGGGCGACCAGCCACCTGTCCCGCTCCCCTTCGGCCCGGTCCGCGACGCCTCCTACGGGCGGGGCGGAGGCGTGGTGATCGGCCGTAACACCGCTGACCCCGCCATGTGGAAGCGCTACCGGGGCGGGACGGCGGGCATCTTGTGGATCGACCGCCAAGGCACGGGAGACTTCGAGGTGCTGCTACGCCCCGAGCAGCTGGACGGCAACCTGGCGTCGCCCATGTGGGTGGGCGACCGGGTCTATTTTCTGTCGGACCACGAGGGGATAGGCAACCTGTACTCGTGCTCTCTGACGGGGACTGATATGGCCCGGCATACCGACCACGCCGAGTTCTACGCCCGTCATGCTGCCAGCGACGGCACCCGGATCGTCTACCAGGTGGCAGGGCAGATATGGCTATATGAACCGGCTACGGGCCGGGCGACGGAGGTCCCGGTCGAGCTTGGCAGTCCCCGGACGCAGCGCCAACCTCGGTTTGTCGACGCCGACCGCTACCTGGGGCGGTACCAGCTCGACGGGAAGGGCAAGCGCTTCGTAGTTGATGTACGGGGCAAGTTGTTCAGCTTCGCGCCTTTCGATCTCCCGGTCCTTCAGCACGGGGCGCGCCAGGGGACGCGCTACCGGCTGGCGAGCTTCCTCGGAGAGGGGAGCGACATCGTCGTCGTGAGCGACGCCACCGGTGTCGAAGCCATCGAGGTCCACCGTCATGCACACACGCCGGGAGCCGAACGGGAGGACGGCGGCAAGCCTGTCGTGCAGCGGCTCGACATTGCCAACCTCGGGCGGGTCATCGAACTCGTGCCGTCGCCCGACGGGTCTCAGCTGGCCGTCACCAACCACCAGAACCAGCTCCTCCTTGTCACGGTGGAGACGGGGGAGGCCCGGTTGCTGGACGAGTCCGCCTTCGGCCGACCGGCCGGGCCGGCGTGGTCGCCTGACGGCCGATGGGTCGCTTATAGCTTCCCGGCCAGCGCCAAGACATCGCAGATCAAGCTGGCCGACGTCACGGGCGCGCGGCGCGCCGTGGTGACCGAGCCCGAGTTTAGGGACAGCTGCCCGTCTTTCGACCCGACCGGCGCTTACCTGTACTTCCTGTCGCGGCGCAGCTTCGACCCCGTTTACGACAGCCTGTTCTTCGACCTCGGCTTCCCGTTGGGGGCGCGGCCGTACCTGGTGACGCTCCGGGCTGACCTGCCGTCGCCGTTCCTGGTCCGGCCCGAGCCGGGACGTCCGTCGGACGGCGGTGTGGCTGGCAGCGGTGGCGTCGGCGAGGGCGGCCTGGGCGATGGTGGCGCTGGTGGTGGTGATGGCAGCGGTCGTCGGGGCGGTAGTGATGGCGATGGCAGCGGCGCCGGTGGCGGTGGTCATGGCGGCGCCGACGAGGTCGGGGCGGCAGGGCCGGCCGCACTCGCCACGTCCCCGGCTGCGGTCCGGGTCGACCTCGAAGGGATCGGCCAGCGCGTTCTCGAGGTACCCGTCCCCGAGGCCCGGTACGAGGCCATCGTGGCCCTGAAAGACAAGGTGCTGCTGCTGTCCAGGCCGGTGGAGGGTGCTCTTGACCACGACTGGTCAGCCGCCGCCCCGCCCGCCAACGGGACTCTGGAGTGCTACGACCTCGCCACGGACCGGCGCGAGACCTTCGTGACGGAAGTGTCGGACATGGTTGTCAGCGGGGACAGGGAACGGCTGGCGTACACGGGCGGCTCGCCCCCTGACGGGCGCCGCCTCCGGGTGATCCCGTCGTCGGCCAAGCCGGATGACGAGCACGGCAAGGAGCCGCCCGGGCGCAATAACGGTTTCGTCGACCTTGGTCGGGCCCGTGCCTTGGTGGAGCCCGGGCCGGAGTGGGCCCAGATGGTCCGCGAAGCCTGGCGGCTGCAGTTGGAGCAGTTCTGGACGGCCGATCTCTCGGGGGTGGACTGGCAGCGGGTGCTGGACCGTTACCTGCCCCTGGTCGATCGGGTCGGGACCAGGGCCGAACTGTCCGACGTCATCTGGGAACTGCAGGCAGAGCTGGGGACATCGCACTGCTACGAGATCGGCGGCGAGTACCGGCGCCCCCCGTCCTGGGGCCAGGCCCATCTGGGGGCCGACATCGACAAGGACGCCTCGGGAAGCTGGGTTGTAACACGGGTGGTGCCGGGAACGAGCTGGCACCCCCCCGAGGCCTCGCCGTTGATGGCGCCGGGCGCCGTGGTCAGCGCCGGCACCCAGATCCTGGCCGTGAACGGCCAACCGGTCGAACCGGCGACGGGGCCGGCCCCTCTTCTCGCCAATCAGGCGGGCCTCCCGGTGGAACTGACGGTGGCCGGCCCGGTCGTGCAGGCGACCGGCGGGCAGGGTACGGGCGGGCAGGGTATGGGCGGGCAGGGTATGGGCGGGAGGCCGACGCCTGGGCCCCGGCCCGAGGCCCGGACCATCGTCGTGCCGACTCTCGCCGACGAAGGGCCCCTTCGCTACCGCGACTGGGTGGTTTCCACCCGGCAGCGGGTCCGGGAGGCGACCAACGGACGGGCCGGGTACCTTCACGTCCCGGACATGATGCCCCTGGGATGGTCGGAGTTCCACCGGTCTTACCTGGCTGAGGTCGAGAAGGACGCCCTGGTCGTCGACGCCCGGTACAACGCCGGGGGCCACGTCTCCGGCCTCATGCTCGAGAAACTGGCCCGGCGGCGGATCGGCTGGGACGTGCCCCGACGAGGCGCCCCGGTCTCTTACCCCGACGAGGCGCCCGCCGGACCTCTCGTCCTGCTCACCAACGAATGGGCCGGATCGGACGGCGACATATTCACGCATGGTTTCAAGATGCTCAAGCTGGGACCGGTGGTCGGGACCAGGACCTGGGGGGGAGTCATCGGGATGGACCCCACTCAGCCCCTGGTTGACGGCAGCATCACCACCCAGCCGGAGTTTGCCTTCTGGTTCGCGGACGTCGGCTGGGGGGTAGAAAATCGAGGCACCGAGCCTGACGAGGAAGTCGTGATCCGGCCCCAGGACTATGTGGCAGGCCGAGATCCGCAACTGGAACGAGCCATCGAACTCGTCCTGGTGGCGCTGGAACGCTACCAGCCCGTGCTACCCGAGTTGGACCGCCGGCCCCGCAAGCCTCTGCCCACCCTGCCTCCCCGTGCCCCAGGGCCCCTCAGAGGCCCGTAACGGGGTTTGGTGCCCCCGACAGCAGTTCGAACCAAACCGTCTTTCCGGGCGCCCGCGGCCGTCTCTGCACCCACCAGCGGTCCGAGAAGGTGGCCACCAGTTGCAGACCACGGCCATGTTCCTCGGTAGTGGCGGGCTGGACGACTCTGGGCTCGCCCCCCCCGCCATCGGTCACGCCGATGCGGACGACTCTCTGCCGGGGCCAGTAGGTGGCCGAAACCTCGAAGCTCCCGGCCGAGTAAAGCAAGGCGTTGGTGGCCAGTTCCGATACCAGCAGCCGGGCCATGTCGCTGATCTCGGGCGGCAGGCGGTTAAGGGTCTTCCCGACGAAGTGGCGCGCGTCGGAGACAGACGTCGCCCGGTGGGGGAACGAGCGGACGGCCACGTCAGTCAAGAGGTAGTCGCAGTCATCCGGTCCGGCCCAACGCCTCAATGGTCCGCCACTCGGTCGGGGTGGCGCTACGGATTTCGACGAGACCGAAGTGGTTGGCGATGCGTGATTTAATACCCCGATGTCGTGCTCGCCACCCATCGCGGTGACAAGAGGCTTCAGCCTTGGTCTACGACGCGGGCCCCTTCGGGCGAGGGCTGCAAGCTCAGGACCGTGACCCCGCCGAGGTGCTTGAGGGCGCCGAGCAAGGCGCCCGGGTCGTCTCGGCCTATCAGGCTGACCGTGCCGCCGTTGCCCCCGGCGCCGTTGACCTTCCAGCCCACAGCGCCGTGGCGGCGGCCTAAATCTATGATCTCCTGGGCCGGTGGGCTCACCAGGGCAGGGTGGAGCGCGCCCTGGGCGTAGGTATTGGTGATCATGGCGTCCCCATAGGCATCGATGTCGCCGGCGACTAGCGCCGTCGCCGCGTCCTCGGCCGCGGCGCGCATCGGTGCCAGGAGCTTCTCGGCGTACCCGTCATCGCCTGCCAGGCGCTTGATGACTGTTTCGTGCATGGCGCTGGAATCATGGCGGGCCCCCAAATAGACCGTGACGACCCGGCGCCCCAGCGCTTCCCAGGTCTCGGGAGGGACAGCTAGTTGGCGAACCGTGAACGTGGGATAGGGAGCGATGTCGACGACGTTGGCTCCGCCGAACGCGGCGGCGCCCTGGTCCTGGACACCGCTCTGCAGGTGGAGATCCACCGTTTCGACTTCGTGGGCGGCGCGTGCCAGGGCAATGCGGTCAAGGCCACTGCCGGACAGGGCCTGCAGAGCGGCCAGTAGAGCCACCACCACCGATGCGGAGGTCCCGAGGCTGGATCCGGGAGGGACCTGTGACGCCAGGGTCACGTCCAAGTGGCTGTCCCTCGGCGCCCAGCGGCAGAGCGCCGCTTCCAGGAGGGGATGGCGCCCCGGGGGCGCGTCCGTGGTAAAGCCGTAGTCGTCGGAAAAGGCGGGGACGTGCAGTTGCACGGCCGTGGTGCCGTCCCGCCCGGGACCAGACCGCCCGGGACCAGACTGGCGGGGACCAGTCCGGCGGGCGAACACTTCGGCGCCAGGGCCGGCGGCTACGTGGCAGACCTTCCCGGTGCGGGCGAACCAGGTGTCCGTCCAACCTCCGGCGTCCAGGACACGTACCGGCGTTTGAACTCGGACCCACTCGACCACGGGAACAGTCTGCCAGGGACGGCGGGCCCGTAACCACACCGCCACCCGGCCGGCCACCCGCCGGCTGTCCGCCGAGCGCCCGGGGGTTGGCAACGGCAGGTACCGGGCATGGGCTGGGCACTGGGCCCGGCGTTTAGTGACCGGTTCGGACCAGGACCAGGCTCACCCCGAGCAGGCAGGTGGACCAAGAAAGCGCCACCAGACCGCGCTCGATGGGCCGCAATAGGGATGCGCGGGAGATAGGTCGGCGCGTCCCGTCGGAGTACGTCCGCGCGCCGTCGACCGTGACGACGCGGCGGCGCACGTCTCTGGCTTCGGTGCTGAGCGCCCGCTGCGCGCTCGACAGGCCGAACGCGAACGCAGCCCCCACAACGGCCGCCGGGCGGATGGTCGTGGCCTGGGCGTAGTAGGCCGTAAGCAGCGGGAACGCTCCCCAGCCCAGCGCGAAGACGGTCCCCGTGTGTAGGCGGCCGCCCCACAGTTCCAGGTTGTAGGCGACCACCAGCACCACGCCCAGGACGATGAAAACGGCCAGCCCCCATCCAACCTGTTCGGTCCCCAAGGCTCCCAGCACTACCGCCCCGCAGATGGCGGCGACCGAGACAGAGGCGAGCACGGGTGAGGGGATCTCGGTCTTCAGGGGCCGACCTCGTAGTTCGTCCAAGCCGTGGGCCCCGATGCCAACGGCCAAACCGAAGGCGATGAGCGTGGCAACCAGGCGCTCGAGGTGGAACCGAGGCGCCATGCTCGCCCCGATCAGGATGTAGCTCAGGTGCCAGGCCGTGTACGGGGGGTGCAGCACCGTGAGCCAATCTCGCCACCGGCCCGGGGGCACGGCGTACCAGGCCGGTTTGGGGGTTGAGGGTGCGCTTCCCGGTACCCCGTCGAGCCTGTCAGGCACGGTCCGTCCCGGGGAGGGCCGGCTCGTGGGCGACCTGGCTCTCCAGGCCGGCCGAGCTGTGGCTAACGGACTTGCGGCCCCACATCACCAGCCCCCCACCCAGGCTCATGAGGCGGGTGCTGATCGCGTCGACACCGGCGTCGTGCCACGCGCCGATAAGCCAGGTCACCGGGTAGCGCCGGTAATGGCCCGATATCGACGGGCCCAGGAAGCGGCCCACGTCGAGCCATTCCCGGCCCCCCAGGGCCCAACCGGCGGCGGGCAGGACAAAGCGGGTGTAGAGGAACCACAGCGGGTGCCAGGGGACGCCTCGGGGCGGGTGGAACTCCAGGCTGGCAATCACCCCTCCGGGCTTTACGACGCGTACGAGCTCCGCCAGCGTGGCCGCCGGGTCGGCCACGTAACGGAGAAGGTAGGTGAAGCTGAGAGCGTCGAAGGTGGCATCGGCAAAGGGCAAGTCCTCGGCCCGCCCCAGGACCAGGGTGACGTGCTCCCCGGCCGGGCTGCGGGCCAGGTTGGCCTGGGCCGCCTTCAGCATCTGTGGGGTGACGTCGATGCCGGTCACCTGAGCCCCGGTCCGAGCCGCCAGCTGCAGGGCGACCCCGGCCGGGCCGGTGGCGACGTCGAGCACCCGGGAGGGGGAGATGCCGACGACGGCGTCCACCATGGCCTTGCGCCAGCGACCGTTCTGGCCGAAGGACAGCACCTCGGCCAGGCGGTCGTAACGGGCCGGAAGGCCGTCGAAGAGGTGCCGGGCGAAGCGGTTCGGGCCTGTTGCTTGCAGTTCGTTCTCCTTGGTTGGGGTGTTGGACCAGGAAGTGGTCGAAGGGCGAGCCTAGGGCCCGGGGGCGACAACCGGGCCCCCGGACGCGACCGCATAGGATCACCTGCCAGGGCCGGACAGACATTGCGACTACTCGATCCACTGTGGTTGTTACTGGCCGGGTTCGGTGGCGGGCTGAGTGGCAGCGTGGCCGGGTTGGCCTCCCTGGTCAGCTACCCGGCGTTGTTGGCGGCGGGCCTGTCGCCGGTGAGCGCCAACGTGACCAACACGGTCGCCCTCGTATTCAGCAGCCTCGGGTCGGTGTGGGGTTTTCGCCCCGAGCTCCGGGGCCAGGGCCGGACCGTGCGCGGGCTGGCCCCCATCGCCATCGCCGGCGGCGCCGTCGGCGGCCTGCTCCTGCTGGCCACCCCCTCAGTGGCCTTCGCCCGCCTGGTCCCCTGGCTCATCGGGCTGGCGTCGCTGGCCGTGGTCGTGCCGCGACACGCCCCGAGCGTCGCTTCTTCGCCTCGCCGACGGTCGAGGGTACTGCTGAGCCTGGGCCTGTTCCTCGTGGCCATCTACGGCGGGTACTTCGGTGCCGCCGCCGGGGTGGTGCTGCTCGCCCTGCTCCTGGTGGGCACGTCCGAGCCACTGGCCCGCACCATGGCGCTGCGGAACGTGCTCCTGGGCTCGGCCAATGCCATGGCGGCGGTGGCGTTCGTCGTGTGGGGGCCGGTGCGCTGGTCGGCGGTGGCGCCGCTCGGCGTCGGGTTCTTGGCTGGGGGCCGCTTGGGGCCCATCGTCGTGCGCAAGGTCCCGGCCGCCCCGCTGCGCATCCTCATCGCCTGCGCCGGTCTGGGACTGGCCGTACACCTCGGCCTCGACGCTTACCGCTGACCCGGGAGTGGCGGTAGCTAGGCTTGCCACCGGAGGATGCTGAACTGCCGGCGCGCCCCATCTGGGTGGGGGCCCCATGACCGGGGCCCCCTCTGATGTCGCCGGTGCCCCTGTGAACGGGGGCCCGCTCTGATGTCGCCGGCGCCCGCGGAGGACGGCGGACGAGCTTCGCCCGACCGTCACCAAGGGCCCGAACGTCACCAAAGGTCAGGGCGCCTGCGCCGGCCGCTGCCGTTATTGAAGTGGCGTCTGCCCTCCGGGCGGGGCGCCACGGAACAACCGAACGCCACCGGCGACGGAGATGCTGCCCTCAGCGCGCCGTTCTGGTTGGGGATCGTGTTGACGGGCGTTGCCGCCGGGCTCTTCGGGGACGTGATGATGCTGCTCCTGTTCAGCGTCCAGCACCTTGCCTTCAATTACTCGACCGGCTCGCTGGAAC
>PMLI01000118.1 GCA_003158835.1 Acidimicrobiaceae bacterium | reverse complement strand
CCAGGTCCTGGGCCTCGGCGCCTCGCAAGGGCGGGAAGGCGACGGTCCGCGACAGCTCCCATCGCAGCCCCGGGCGCTCGTCCTCCAGCCGGCTCAAAAGGCGCTGTACCTGAGCCTCGACGGCCTCCAGGCTCTCGGAGGGGAGCACGCGGCGATCGAGAGTGATCTTGCAACGGTCGGCGACCGTGGAACCACCACGGCCGCCTTCAACGAGCCCGACCGAATACGTCGCCGGTCCGGTCCCGGGGAAGGGAGCGCCAGCGAGGCGAGCGGACTCATCCTCCACGAGGCCGATGAAAGCAGCGGCGTCGTGAATCGCGTTCCGACCGTCCTCGGGATGAGAGCTGTGCACAGCCTTGCCGTGGAAGACGATCTCGAAGTTGAGCTGCCCGTTGCCGGTGGCGAGCACCTGGCCGTTCGAGGGCTCACCGACGATGACCCAATCGGCGCAATGATCGGAAGCCGCTTTCCGGGCGCCCGCGGAACTCACCTCCTCGTCGATGACGGCGTGGAGAGCGAGGCCTCCATGCGTCGGGACGCCTGAGCGCTTGATGGCAAGCAGCGCCGACGTCATGGCCGCCAGTCCCGCCTTCATGTCGCAGGCGCCTCGGCCATAGATCTGACCGCCGCTCAAGGTTCCCTCAAAAGGGCGGCGCGTCCAGCCCTCGCCAGCCGGGACTGTGTCGAGGTGACCGCACAAGACGAGCGTCGGGCCCGGGCCGCCAATGGTGGCATACAGGTTCGGCCTGCCCGGCGTGACCTCGACAAGACGGCAGGCGACACCATGCTTCAGCAGGAACGACGACAGGAACTGAGCACAAGCCGCCTCGTCGCCCGGCGGGTTTTCGCTCGGCTGGGCGATCAGATCACTGAGCAACCCGAGCGTCTCATCCTCGTCCACCGCATCGAGGACGCGACGGTCGCGCTGATCGAAACGGCTTGTGGCCGGTTCCGGTGCATTCGTGCCCGGTCGCCAGGACGGGACCATCATTTGCCAAGGCTATACCTACCTGGAGGGGGAAACGTCGACCCTGGCCCGGCGTGGCTGACCGACTTCCTGTCTGGATGGAGAGCCAACAATCGCGTTGCCAATCATCGGTCTTGCCATAAAGGCAAAGGAAATGCGCGGTCAGTTCCCCGAACGGCCCTCAGAAGATCCCCAGCCGCCGGAAAACGGGCACCTTGACGAAGTCCAACAGGAAACCGAAGAGCACGGCTGCGGCCAAGACCGAGGCAGCGACGGCGACGGAGAGGGCGTGCATTTCGATCCCCCCCAGAGCGAGCACCGAGATGATGACGATGTCGCTGACCGATGCCACGATCATCCATCTGCTGGGCCGCGACTTCCAAAGGTGCCGACGCTCCCGGACGCAATACAGGATTGCCTCGCCACCGAAAATGAGGGTAAGGGCGCAGAGTGTCTGTAGCTGAGCCGTACTGAGGCCGAGAGAGAACTTCCCGATCAGCAGGGAGCCGGTGCAAAAGGCCAGGAAACAAAGGCCGCCCCTGGAAGCTCTTGACCAGGTCGTACTTTCCCTCCGGGAAGATGCCGGCAAATACGGCGAAGTCTTCGGGACGAACGGCGGTCGGCAGGGGCCCCGCCGGGCAGACCTTGCCTTCCAGGCCGACGGCGTGGGCGACGATGGCGGCCGTGGTGGTGGCGTCGCCGGTGGCCATAACCGTGCGCACCCCCATGCTTGCGAGCTCGGAAATGAGCTCCGCCGAGTCAGATCGAGGTGGGTCGCTGAGCCCTATCAGCCCGGTAACCGTCATGGGGCTCCCACTCGCGCCCTCGGCCACGGCGAGGGCCCGCAGTCCCCGTCCTTCGAGCTCTTTGACGGCGGCCGATCCCGGCGCGGATGGCGCGGACAGGGCGATGACGGTGTCGAAGGCGCCCTTGACGACCCGGATCCTCTGGCCGTCGGGGCCGGTGACCGTCGCTTCGGACAACTTCTTGGCCGGGTCGAACGGGATGAACTGGTCCAGCGCGGGCGGCGCCTTCATCCCGCGTTGCGACCCCATCTCGCGGATGGCTGCGTCCACAGGGTCCTGGCCACCCTGGTCACTGGCCAGGGTGGCGTAGGTGAGGACGTGGGCCTCGTCGTAGCCGGACATCGCCTCCACGCTGTCCACTGCCAGCTTGTTCTTGGTGAGGGTGCCCGTCTTGTCAACGCACAGGACGTCGACAGAAGCGGCCTCGTCTACCGCCGAAAGCCGGGTGGGGAGCACGCCGAGCTTGCCGAGCGCCCCGGCACCGAGCGCGGCGGCCAAGGTGAAGGTCGCTGGCAACGCCACCGGGATGGCCGCCAGCACGGCGGTGAGGATGAGCGGGATGATCGCGCTCCAGGCCAACCCGCGGCTGGCCGCGTACGCCACCAGGGCCAAGATGACCGCCCCGTTGAACACCGCGATGTTGCGCACGACCCGCAGGACGACCCTCTGCTGGGAGCTTTCGACATGCGCGGTACGGACCAGCTCGGCCGAGTTGCCGAACTTGGTGCGCGGTCCGGTCTGTGTCACCTGCGCGGTCGCTTCGCCCCGCTGCACCAATGCGCCCGCGAAGGTCTGGGCACCGGCGCCGAGCTCAACTGGTTCGGGCTCTCCGGTAAGCGTTGACTGGTCCAGGAGCACTGACCCCTCGACGATGTCCACGTCGGCGGGCGCCACCGACCCGAGGGACAGCTTGACGAGGTCACCCGGTACCACTCTCGACGACGCCACGATGCCCCATGTCCCGTCACGTCGCACCGATGCGTTCAGGGCCAGGCGGGACTTGAGCGCGGCGAGCGTCGTTTGCGCCCCGGCGCCCAGAACTTCTTTAGCGCCTCTACCAGTGGGTGCACGGTCGTGTCGGCAAGAGAGTTCGGCCCGACCTGGGCCAAGCGCCGGTTGGCTTCAGCTGTTGTCAGGCCGTCCGGCGGGGCCGCAGGCGCCAAGGTCGCCTAGGCCCCGCCGCCTGGATGTTGAGCCGCCCCGGGCTTGCCGTCATCGGACTGCTCCGGTGGTGCCATTAGCGCCACGTGCCTGGGCCGGTCGCCACCGGCCGGCCCGGGGCCGGCGTGGCACGATGGCTACTACGACAAAGGAGTGCAGATGCTCGAACCGGCGAGGGCTCCCATCTCAGCAGGTAACAAGCGGCGAAGGTCACGCCGGGCGGTGTGGTCAACCGCCCTAGGAGCCCTTTTCGCAGGGTGCGGGCTGACCGCTTCCATGCTCGCCTTTGTCGGGCAGCCTGCGTCGGCCAGCGCCCTGCCCGTAGGCAAGACCTATACGAGCCAGCCGTCCGTGCCGGCGCGGGGAACATGCCATGCGCGTGGGGTGCTCCCGGATCCCAGGTGCACTCCCGGCGCCATCAACCCCGCGGTCACGCCAGCGGACATCGGTTCGACGATCTGCAAGGCCGGGTGGACAGCGACCGTACGCCCGCCGGAGTCCTACACCGAAACGCTGAAGGCTCGCCAAATGGCCGCCTACGGTGGTACGGCCTCGATCAGCAAGTACGAAGAAGACCACCTCATCTCCCTCGAACTGGGGGGTGCCCCCAGCGACCCGCGTAATCTCTGGCCCGAGTACGGGGCGTCGCCCAACCCAAAGGACAGGGTCGAGAATGCCGCCAAGGCGGCCGTGTGCGGTCACAGGCTTAGCCTGGCCCGTGCCCAAGTCGCCATCGCCACCAACTGGGTGGCGCTGGGGGAGACCTTGGGATTGGGGGACCTGGCTGGCCAAGTCCCGCTGCCCGCGCCGGGGCACACAACTACCAGCACGGTGGCTTCGTCAGGAGGGACTCCGAACACCTCGAGCACCGGCCGCTACTACAAGCCAGGGGAGTACTGCCCGGAAAAGGACCTCGGCAAGACCATCACCGACCCTTACGGCACGATGACGTGCGAGAAACCAGCGGGCGGAGGCCGTCCACACTGGGAACGCGTCAGCTGACGGCGTTGCCTGTCGGATGGCTCTCGAGGCGGACGGAAGAGGCCCGCGGGAGCTAAGCCCTCAGTCCGAAGAGCTTGCTGGCTCGGGTTCTGCGGGTCGACGAACGTCCGAATGTTTGTGACACCGAGGGGCCCAAAGACCTGGTAGGTACCCTAGGGGGTATAGTAGGAGAACAAGAACCGTGGGCCGCAAGGAGAGGGGGCCACGACGAAAGACGTTGGTACTCGTCGGGACGCTGCCCCATCAGCCATTTTTTGCCCAGATGCCAAAGGAGATAGGCCATGCAGTTACCGGATGATGTTGTCAAGGACCTTCGCCGGCGGCTGCGCCGCGTCGAGGGCCAGGTCCACGCCCTGGAGTCCATGCTGGCCGAGGGCCGCGAGTGCCGGGAGATCGTCACGCAGTTGAGCGCAGCCACCAAGGCGCTCGGGCAGGTCGGTTTCCGCCTGATATCAAGCGGTCTGGTGTACTGCCTCGAGCACCCTGACGATGCTGAGGCGTCCGGCTACCCGCTCGAAGAAGTCCAGCGGCTGTTCACGAAACTGGCCTAGCAACCAGGTCGTCCCGGCCCCGAGCTCGCATGGACGCCGCCCAGGTGCGGTACCCACCGTCCAGGTTGCGGGCCGTCACCCCGAGCTCGTGCAGGAGCGCGGTGGCGGTGTGGCCCCGCTGGCCGACCTCGCAGTACACAACGAAAGGACCGGCCCCGAGCGTGCCCAGGTGTTCCCGCAGCGTGTCAACGGGTATGTTCTGCGAGCCCGGGATGGCGCCCGCCGCGTGCTCCTCGTCGGTACGCACGTCGATTACTTGCCAGCCCTGGCTGACCAGGTCCTCGAGTTCGGCCGGGGCGACGATGTCGCAGTCACCGCTCAGCACGTTTTCTGCCATGTAGCCGAGCAGGTTGACGGGGTCTTTGGCCGACGAAAAGGGCGGCGCATAGGCCAGCTCGAGGTCGGCCAGCCGGCCCGCGGTCATACCGGCGGCCATGGCCGTGGCGATCACGTCGATGCGCTTGTCGACACCATTGCGGCCCACGATCTGAGCGCCCAGGATGGTGCCGTCGCTCGGGTCGAAGATGAGCTTGGCGGCCATGCGGGTGGCGCCCGGGTAGTAAGTGGCGTGGTCGAAAGGGTGCGAATGGATGCAGCGGTAGGGCCGTCCCGCCGCCCGCAGGCGCCGCTCGCTCCAACCGACGGTCGCCGCCACTATGTCGAAGACTTTGACGATGGCGGTCCCCAGGGAACCGACTGGGTGCGAGGGCCGCCCGGCGATGTGGTCGGCCACCCTGCGCCCGTGGCGGTTGGC
>PMLI01000075.1 GCA_003158835.1 Acidimicrobiaceae bacterium | reverse complement strand
CATCATCTCCAACGCCAGCTGCACGACCAACTGCTTCGTGCCGATGATCAAGGTCCTGGACGACGCCTTCGGGGTCGAGAAGGGCCTGATGACCACGGTCCACGCCTACACCAACGACCAGAACCTGCTCGACCTGGTGCACAAGGACCTGCGCCGGGCCCGGGCCGCCGCCGTCAACATCGTGCCTGCGAGCACCGGGGCCGCCCGCGCCACCAGCCTCGTGCTGGCCAACATGAAGGGCCGCCTCGACGGGTCGGGCCTGCGGGTGCCCGTTCCCGACGGTTCCATCACCGACTTCACCGGGATCCTGGGCCGCGAGGTCACCGCAGCCGAGATCAACGAGGCCTTCAAGGCCGCCGCCACCACCGGCAAGCTGGCCAAGGTGCTCGTCTACACCGAGGATCCCATCGTCAGCTCCGACATCGTGGGCTCCCCGGCCAGCTGCACCTTCGACTCCAAGCTCACCATGGTGATCGGGTCTCTGGTCAAGGTCTTCGGCTGGTACGACAACGAGTGGGGTTACTCCAACCGGCTCGTCGACCTCACCTTGATCACTGGTCGCGCCTAGGCCGTGGACCTCCCTCAACTCGAAGACCTGGGCCCCATCGCGGGCAAGCGGGTACTGGTCCGCTGCGACTTCAACGTCCCGCTCAGCGGGGACGTGATCACCGACGACCTGCGCATCCGGCTCCCCATCGACACCCTGACCTGGTTGCTCGACCAGGGGGCGGCGAAGCTGACCGTGTGCAGCCACCTGGGCCGGCCCAAGGGTAAGCCCGATCCCAAGTACTCGATCGCGCCCGTGCGCAAGCGCCTGTACGAACTGCTCGAGGCCAAGGGCGCCGACACCAGCCGGGTCGAGCTCCTGGAAAACCTGCGGTACGACGCCGGCGAGGAAGGCAACGACCCCGCCCTCGTCGCTTCTCTGATCAAAGACGAGGACTTGTACGTAGACGACGCGTTCGGCGCCGCTCACCGGGCGCACGCCTCCATCGTCGGTCCACCCGCCTTCCTGCCCTCGGCCGCCGGCCGCGTCCTGGCCCGCGAGGTTTCGGTCCTGGACGGCCTGCTCAGAGAGCCTGAGCGGCCGTTTGTGGCCGTCCTCGGGGGGGCCAAGGTCTCCGACAAGATCGGGGTGATCGAGGCCCTGCTCGCCAAAGTTGACGTCCTGCTGGTCGGTGGGGGCATGTGCTTCACCTTCCTCGCCGCCCAGGGCCACACCACCGGGGCCTCCATGCTGGAGGCGGGCCAGGTGGCCACGTGCCAGCGTCTGCTGGCTTCGGTGGCTGCCACGGGCAAACGCATCCTGGTGCCCACCGACATAGTGGCCCTGTCGCCCGGCGGCGTGTTCGGCGCCGGCAAGGTCCCCGAGGGCGAGGTCCGCCAGGTCGGGCCGGACGTGCCCGAAGGGTGGATGGGCCTGGACATCGGCCCGGGTACGGCCGCCGCTTTCGCCGACGAGATCGCGGCCGCGGCCACGGTGTTCTGGAACGGGCCCATGGGCGTGTTCGAGGATCCGCGGTTCGCGGCCGGCACCAAGGCCGTGGCCCATGCCGTGGCTTCGACCAAGGCGTTCACCGTGGTGGGCGGCGGTGACAGCGCCAGCGCGCTCAAGCAGTTCGGCCTGGACGACCAGGTCGACCACCTGTCCACCGGTGGGGGAGCGTCGCTCGAGTTCATCGAGAAGGGCGACCTGCCGGGGCTGGAGGCCCTCAGGCAATCTGCCGCCCGGGCCCGGGCCCGGGGCTGAGGAGAGAAAATGGCCAACCGCAAGCCGCTCATCAGCGGCAACTGGAAGATGCACCACACCCACCTGGACGCCATCGCCGTGGTCCAGAAGCTGGCTTACACGCTCAACGCAGCCGACTACGAACGGGCTGATGTATCGGTGCACCCCGCCTTCACCGCCCTGCGTTCGGTCCAGACCCTGCTTGACGCCGACAGCATCCCGATCGCCCTGGGGGCGCAGGACGTCCATCCCGCCGACAAGGGCGCCTTCACGGGCGAGGTCAGCCCGCCCATGCTGGCCAAGCTCAATGTCGCCTACGTGATCGTCGGGCACTCCGAGCGCCGCCAGTACTTCGGTGACACCGACGCCTTCGTCAACGAGAAGCTGCTGGCCGTTTTGAAGCACGAGATGGTCCCCATCCTGTGCGTGGGCGAGACCCTGGCCGAACGAGAGGCCGGCCTCATCGAGGACAAGGTCGTGGGGCAGCTGGGTGCCGCGTTTGCCGGGGTCAGCGCCCAGGCCGCGGCCGGCGTCGTGGTCGCCTACGAGCCCATCTGGGCCATCGGAACGGGCCGTACGGCCAGCCCCGACGACGCCCAGGCCGTGTGCAAGGCCATCCGGTCCTGGCTGAGCGGCCACTACGGCTCGGACGTGGCCGACAGGGTCAGGGTGCAGTACGGGGGCTCGGTCACCCCGGCCAACATCGCCGAACTGATGTCCCAGGCCGACATCGACGGGGCTCTGGTCGGCGGGGCCAGTCTCGACGCCGAGCGCTTCGCCCCGATCGTGCGCCTGGGGCGTACGGGCGGCTGAGCCAGGGATGGCGCAGGGCAGGGCGTCCTGCGTCACCCAAACCTGGCTGCTAAGTTTGGTTCTCATCCGGTCCTGCACGTGGGCCGGCGCCCGAGGTAAATAACAAATACAACAGGAGGAGGTGCCGGCTAGGTGGTGATCACGTGGGTGGTGATCGCGGTACATATAGTGCTGTGCGTTATGTTGATCGTCTCTATCCTGCTTCACAGCGGGAAAGGTGGGGGCCTTTCAGAGATGTTCGGAGGCGGCCTGGGCTCGGCGGCAGCGTCGTCTAGCGTTGTCGAGCGCAACCTGGACCGTTTCACGGTTTTCACAGCCATCGCGTTCGCCTTTACCACGATGATCCTTGCGATCCGTCTCCAGTAAGCGTTGTCAATTGCGGTTCTCCGCCGCGGCGCTGGAGAGCACGGACCTGCCCTAGAGGCATGTCAGCCGCTCACGAAAGGCGCACAATATGAAGTCCAAATTTGCGGGGGCGGGACCGGCGCCCAGCTCACAGGCCGTCCATCAAGAGGGCCGCGGGCTCGGGGGCAGGTCCCGGCGGAAGGTGCAGGGCTTCGGGGCCATCCTCGTTGCCGCCGGTATGGCCGCCACATCGTTGACGGCCCTGGGCGGAGCCGCTCCGGCCTCGGCCGCATCAACTGCGGCCGGCGCTAACGCGAGTACACCCGTCGGAACCCTGACGAGCATCAACGGTGTCCCGAACCAGATACTCAACCCGGGCTCGCCTGGGACGCCCCAGACGGGTGGCACTCTTACCGTCCTGGGGACCAGCGACGTTGATAACGCCCTGGATCCTAACATCGGCTACTACACGCTCGACTATGTGGCATACCAATTGTACGAGCGCCAGCTGTACACGTACCCGAGCAGTCAGGGCCAAACGTTCACTTTGGCCCCGGACCTGGCGACCGCCTTGCCAACGGTCACAGACGGTGGTCTCAAGTACGCCGTGACGATCCGTAAGGGCGCCATGTGGAACACCACCCCGCCCCGGCAGGTGGCTGCCGCCGACGAAATCCTGGGTGTCAAGCGCAGCTGCAACCCCACCGACCCGTTCGGGGGCCAGCCGGACTTCTCCGACATCCTCGTCGGGTACGCGAAGTTCTGCAGCGGGTTTGCAAAGGTCTCGTCCACAAGTGCAGCCGCCCAGAAGGCCTACATCCTCAGCCACAACATCTCGGGTGTGCAGGTCGACCCGTCGAACCCCCTGACGATCGACTTCACCCTCAGCAAGCGTGCCAGCTACTTCACCGGCGTACTCAACCTCCCGCCGTTCAACCCCGTGCCTGAGG
>PMLI01000421.1 GCA_003158835.1 Acidimicrobiaceae bacterium | reverse complement strand
AGGCGAAACCGCCGTTCTTACCGAGCCCGGGGGCAGGGCGGGGGCCGAGGCCTCCTCCTCAATGTCCGGGCGCGGGGCCGGGGCGCTTGACGGCACAGGAGGCTCCGAGCTCACTGGCCTGGAAGAGGCCTGTCCGGTACTGCCCGCCGGGAGGTGCCCACATAAGCCGACAGCGGCCGGATGAGGGCGTTGTGGGCTTTTTGTTCGATTACGTGCGCCGTCCACCCCGTGACCCGGCTCATTACGAAGATCGGTGTGAAGGTGGGCCGGTCGAAGCCCATAAGGTGGTAAACCGGGCCGGTCGGGTAGTCGAGGTTGGGGTAGAGGCCCTTCGATTCGAGCATGGCGCGCTGGAGGCGGTCGTAAACGGCCATCAACTGCCGTCCCTCCTCGCTGCGCCGGGCGAGATCGTCCAGGGCGCCCTGCATGGTGGGCACCCGGCTGTCGCCGTGCTTGTAGACGCGGTGGCCGAAGCCCATCACCTTGCCCCCTTCGGCCAGGGTGCCGGCCAGCCAAGCCGGCACGTCGTCGGGGGCGGAAAGCTGTTCGAAGGTGGCCATGACCGCCTCATTTGCCCCGCCGTGCAGCGGGCCCTTCAGCGCTCCGATGGCGCCGGTGACGGCGGAGTAAAGGTCGGAGAGGGTCGAGGTTATGACACGGGCCGTAAAAGTCGACGCATTGAACCCGTGCTCGGCGTACAAAATGAGCGATATCTCAAAACCGCAGACGACTTCGGCGTCGGGGACGGAGCCAAAACACATGTGGAAGAAGTTCTCCGCGAACGCAAGGGAGATGTCCGGGGCGATGGGAGCCTGGCCCCGCCGCCGGCGCTGCTCGGCCGCGACGATGGTGGGGAGCTTGGCCCACAGGCTCAGAGACTTTTCGAGGTCGAGCCCCTCGTCGGCGCCCGGGTGCGTGCCGGGCGGGCCGGCGGGGTGTTCGTCTACCGGCTCGAGGGCGCCCAGATAGCTGACTGCGGTGCGCAGGACGTCCATGGGGTCGCAGGTGAGGGGGAGCCGGGCGAGGGCGTCGGTCAGTTCCCGGGGTACCCGGCGAGCGGCCCTTTCGGCCGCCGTGAAGATCTTCAGCTGCGCGGGGGTGGGCAGCTCGCCGTGCCAGATGAGATAGGCGACCTCTTCGAAGCGGCAGGAAGCGGCCAGTTCTGGTACCGGGTAGCCGCGGTAGAGCAGGGTGCCGGTGTGCTCGTCTATCACCGAGACCGCCGTCGTATCCGCGACGACGCCGGCCAGGCCGCGTTTGATCTCGGGGGCGGCCGTGCTCATGCTCGTCCCAGTCGGGCGTCGAGCTCGCTGTACTCGTCGTACCCCAGCAGGTCGTACAGTTGGGCGCGGGACTGCATCTGGTCCAAGAGCTCCTTTTGCGTACCTTCCGAGACGAGCGCGCACAGGCCGCGCTCCACGGCCCCCATGGCCAGGCGTAACAGCGTAACCGGGTAGATGACGACGTTCACGCCGAGGCCGGCCAGCGTGGCGGCACCCAACAGTTCGGTCTTGCCGAACTCGGTCATGTTCACCAGCAAAGGGGCGTCGACGCGGGAGCGGAAGTGCTCGATCTCAGCCTCGTCGGCCAGGGCTTCGGCGAAGATCATGTCCGCCCCGGCGTCCAGGTAGGCCTTGGCCCTTTCGACGGCGGCGTCCAGCCCCTCCACGGCCCGGGCGTCGGTGCGAGCACATATGACAAAGGCCGGGTCTCGTCGGGCCTCGGCCGCAGCCTTCACCCGCCGGCGCATGTCGGCGACGGCGACGATCTCCTTGCCTTCGAGATGGCCGCAGCGCTTCGGGTTGACCTGGTCCTCGATATGGCAACCGGACACGCCCAGGTCCTCGAGGACGTGGACCGTGCGGGACGCGCTCAAGGGCTCGCCGAACCCCGTGTCGGCGTCCACCAGGGTGGGAAGGCCCGTGGTGCGGGCGACCTCGTGGCTGCGCTCCGCCACCTCGCTCAGGGTTGTCAGGCCGATGTCGGGCAGGGCCAGGGACGCCGCTACCACGGCGCCCGAGACGTAGACGCCCTCGAAGCCGAGGCGCTCGATCAGCCGCGCCGACAGGGGGTTGAAGGCACCGGGGAAGCGCAGGATCCGCCCCGAGGCCAGGCCCTGGCGCAGGGCCCGGCGCTTTTCGGTGGCCGGGACGGGGGAGTGGAACATCAAAAGAGCCCTCCTTTGGGCGTCTTCGCCTCGAGGTCGGGGCGGGCGAAGGTGCACTGGCGCACCTCGTCGGGCGTCAGGGAGGGCAGCCGCTCCACCACAGCGACGAAGCGTTGCTGTTCGGCCGGGGCGATAGTCCCGGCTGCCAGCCGGTGGAACTTCTCCACATAGTCGTCAGGCCCGAAGGGCCGGGCGCCGCCCGGATGGGCATCGGCCACGTCGATCTCGTCCTCGATCGTGGTCCCGTCCTCCAGCTCGACCACCACCCGGCCCCCGAACGCCTCGCCCGCCAGGTAACGCTCCGTCCACCTGGCGCCTTCTTCGGTCTTGACCTTGGCCCACAGGGCGACGGTCTCGGGGCGGTGGGCTCTTTCCGGCGAGTACGACCAGACGTGGTCCCACGTGCCGTCCTCCAGGGCCACGGCGAAGATGTAAGGCAGAGAATGGTCGAGCGTCTCACGGGAGGCGTCCGGGTCGAACTTCTGGGGGTCGCCCGCACCGGTCCCGATGACGTAGTGGGTGTGGTGGCTGGTGTATATGGTCACCGAACGCACCGCAGCGGTGCCCGTGACCCGCGGGCGCAGGCGCCGGGCCAGGTCGATGAAGGCCTGCGCCTGGTACTCGGCCGAGTGTTCCTTGGTGTAGGTGCTGAGGATGGCGCGCTTGGGCTCGCCCGGCTCGGGCAGAGGCACCCGGTACACGGCGTCGGGACCGCCCAGGAGCCAGGCGATGACGCCGTCCTCGCCTTCGTAGATCGGCGCCGGCGAGGTCTCGCCCCGCATGGCACGGTCGACAGCTTCTATCGCCACCTTGGCGGCGAAGGCGGGGGCATAGGCTTTCCACGACGAGATGTCCCCCTTGCGCGACTGGCGGGTGGCCGTCGTGGTGTGCAGGGCCTGCCCTATGGCCTGGTAGACGACCGCGGCCGGCAGGTGCAGCAGCGTGCCCAGGCCGGCGGCTACGGACGGTCCCAGGTGGGCGACGTGGTCGATCTTGTGCTCGTGCAGGGAGATGCCGCGGGCCAGGTCGACCTGGACCTCGTAGGCGGTGGCGACGGCCCGGACGAGATCGGTCCCGCAGCAGCCGGCGTGTTGAGCCACCGCCAGCAGGGCGGGGATGTTGTCGCCGGGGTGGGAGTACTCGGCCGCGAGGAAGGTGTCGTGGAAGTCCAGCTCCCGCACGGCCACGCCGTTGGCCCACGCCGCCCACTCCGGCGCGACGCGCCTTCCGGCCGAGCCCTCGGGGTAGCCCCAAATGGCGGCGCCCGGCACCAGCTGGTGGCAAACGGCCTGGGCACGGGCATTGGCCACGGAGGTCCGCATCAGGGCCGCGGCCGCCACGCCGGCGTCGTCGATCAACCGGTTGACGACCATGGCCGCCACCTGCGGCTCGACCGGCACGGGGTCGGTGGCAATCTCGGCCAGCTTCCAGGCCAGTTGCCGGTCTCGGGGGATCCTGTCTGCGCTTTTGTGCGAGCGGACCTCGTGCTGTTTCATACGCGTCGGGGGTGCCCGAAGGGGCGGTTGCCTTTCACTCCCCAGAACGATATCCATCCTCGGACGGGCACAAGGGCTTCGGGCCGGCCGGGCTGGGCGTGGTCGGCGGGAGCACGCCGGCGGGAGCACTTCCGGCGCGAAAACGTCCGACAGTTGGGGGCCGGTGCTAAGAAGGGAAGATGCGGAGCAGCGCGGCGGGCCGCTCGGCCAGGTCACGGTGGCTGGGTGGGGCGGCTTTATCGGCCGCCCTAATAACGTGTGGTTCGTGGCCGGGTTTGGCCTCGCCGGCCGGGGCGGCGCCACGCCCCGCCTCCACCGCTGCGGCCCGATTGGCGGCCGCGGAGCACAGCGGGACTTTCAAAGACGGTGGCGTGATCACGCATGGAGCGGCGAGGTTTTTTGGCAGCCCGACCAATATGTCACTGGCGGCGCCGATCGTGGCCATGGCCGCGACGCCGGACGGAAAGGGTTATTGGCTGGCCGGTGCCGACGGGGGCGTGCTCACTTATGGCGACGCCCGATATTTCGGTGGGACCGGCACCCTCCGGCTGCGTGCCCCCATCGTCGCCATAAGTGCCACGACCGACGGGGAAGGGTACTGGCTCGTCAGTGCGGGCGGCAGCGTTTTCGCTTTTGGGGACGCCGTTTTTTACGGTCCCTCCCGCCCGATGTCGCCGCCCGAGCCGATAGTGGGGTTCGCTCGCACGCGCCACGGGCGGGGCTACTGGATGGTTTCCAGCCACGGCGCCGTTTACTCCTTCGGTGACGCACGTTACTTCGGGTCCCTGGGCGCCACCGACCTGCACAATATCCCTGTCGTGGCCTTGGCCCCTTCGGCCGACGGCGGCGGTTATTGGCTGGTACAGGGTGGGGGTGAGGTGGTTGCTTACGGGGACGCACCGCGCCTGGGAGGGATGCGGGGCCACCCACCCGTGGACGGGGTGGCGGTGACCCCGGATGGCCACGGTTACTGGCTGGTGTGCGGCAACGGTGAAGTGGACGCGTTCGGGGACGCGCCGTACCGGGGCGGCAACAACAGATCCGTGCCCCGCCCGCCCATCGCCGCCATAGTCGCCGACCCGGCCGCCCCCGGTTACTGGCTCCTGGACGCGGAGGCTTTCAGAGTGAGCCTCGACCACCCGAGCCCTGACCGCCCCAGCCGTATCGTCAGCGTGGCCGCCGGCCAGGTCGGGCCGAGCCCGGACGGCGGCAACTATTGCAACCCGTACGGGCCGTGCGAGCAGTGGTGCGCCCTCTTTGCCACCTGGGTGTGGGAGAAAGCGGGGATCCGTGTGCCCCGCTATGCCTTCGCCGGTGACGTCTATCGCTGGGCGGCGCGCCATACCCGGGTCATCGCCGCGGGCGACAAGCCGGCCCCGGGCGATCTCGTGCTCTACGGCACGGGCCCCCAAAACCTATCGACGTCACCGCACCTGGGCGTTGTGGCCCAGGTGTGGCCCGACGGTGAGATCGACACCGTCGAGGGTGACGCCGGGCCGAGCCCAGGCGGTTGGTCGTCCGTCCTGGTCAACGGCCCCTTCCTGCCGTCGCAGTCCTACTTCGCCAACGGCGTGCCAATTTACGCCTTTGCCGTGCCCTGAGCGGTGCGGGGAACGTCCGGGCGCCCCCTAGCCTGTTGGTATGCCTGAGCCGGTATGCCTGAGCCCCCCAAAGCCATGACAGGCGCGCTCGCGGGCGGACCTCCCGCCTGCAGCGACTGGGCCCGGAGCCAGGACCTGAGCCCGATCGGCTCGGCCGGCTACTACCAGGGCTACCTGCTCGTCGAACAGCCGTTGCCTTGGCCCTCCGACATCTCCGAAGTCGCCGAACTGGCGGACGTGGTCGAGTTGGCCGCCGCCGCCGGCCTGCGGGTGCAGGCCATAGCACGGGCCGGAGCCGGACCAGCCGATGAACAATCCCAGGAACTGCGCCCCTCTCCGGGACCGGTACCGCCCGGGGCCATGGCGGCCGGGCAACGCCGGCTGATCTCCTACCGGACGACGCGGCCCGGGTGGGCGGGCCCCCTGTCCCGCCGGGAAGGCCGGGCCGGTCCCGGGGATCTGGCGGAGGCGGCGGCCGCCCTGCTCGGTCGCGGGGCCGGTGCCGCCGGGGGGATGGATCCGGGCTCCGGGGCCGGGCTCGGGGTCGTCGACGTCCTGGTGTGCACGCACGGCCGCCGGGACACCTGTTGCGGCGCCAGAGGGATGGAGCTGGTCCGGGCCTGGGCCGAGGCGGGCCTGGCCGGCCCGTCCCCGGCCGGTGCCNNCCGGCCGGTGCCGGCCCGTCCCCGCAGGTACGCCTGTGGCGTACCAGCCACACGGGGGGCCACCGTTTCGCCCCCACCGCCGTGGTCCTGCCGTCCGCCACCCTGTGGGCCTGGGCCGACGTGCCCCTCCTCGAGCAGGTCGTCAGGGGCGAGGGACCGGTGCCCGGCGTGGTGAGCCGATACCGGGGATGCGCGACCCTGGGGCCCCCGGCTCATCAAGCGGTCGAAAAGGGCGTCCTGGCCCAGGTGGGCTGGCCGTTGCTGAGTTCCTGGCGCCGGACCGAGGACGCCGGAGGTGGCCTGGTCAGGTTGGTAACAGAGGTGGCCGGTACATGGCAGGCGCACCCGGCCGAGGGCCGGCACGTGCCTCAACCGGAATGCCGGACGCCTCCCGAACGGGCCGCCCAGCAAAGCGTGGAATGGGTGGTGGACGACCTGCGCCAAGTCGCCCCGGCCTGAGCCTGCGTCCCGGCCTGAGGAGCCGGCCCGGGCGGCTCTCTTACCACGCAAGCTACGCTCGGTCCCGTGCGCAAGGTTCTGGTTGCCAACCGGGGCGAGATCGCGGTGAGGGCTTTTCGGGCCATCAACGAGCTCGGCTTCACGTCGGTGGCCATCTTCACGTACGAGGACCGCTACTCCCTCCACCGCCAGAAGGCGGACGAGAGCTACGAGATAGGCGAGCGGGGCCACCCGCTGCGCGCCTACCTCGACATCGGAGGCATTATCCAGGCCGCCCAGGAGAGCGGCGCTGATGCCATCTACCCGGGCTACGGTTTCCTGTCCGAGAACCCGGGCCTGGCGCGGGCCTGCCATGAGGCCGGGATCACCTTCGTCGGGCCCCCGGCCGAAGTCCTGGCGCTGGCCGGGAGCAAGATAAGGGCCAAGGAAGAAGCGGCCGCGGTGGGTATCCCGGTCCTGCGCAGCGCCGGTTCCCGGGCCGGGGTCGACGAGCTGGTCCGTTCCGCCGGCGACGTCGGCTTCCCGTTGTTCGTGAAGGCGTCGGCCGGCGGTGGGGGCCGGGGCCTACGGCGGGTCGAGAGCGCCGGCGACCTGAGGGCGGCCGTCGAGGCCGCGGTA
Organism: Acidimicrobiaceae bacterium; assembly: GCA_003158835.1. GTDB lineage: Bacteria > Actinomycetota > Acidimicrobiia > Acidimicrobiales > Palsa-688 > Fen-671. The sequence continues at coordinate 3,200 of PMLI01000421.1, read as the reverse complement.
CGGGAAGCCGAGACGGCCTTCGGCGACCCTACGGTGTTCCTGGAAGAGGCCGTAACCCGTCCCCGGCACATCGAGGTCCAGGTACTGGCGGACGGTACGGGCGACGTCGTGCACCTTTTCGAACGGGACTGCTCGGTCCAGAGGCGCCACCAGAAGGTGGTCGAGATCGCCCCCGCGCCCAACCTTCCGGCCGGTCTCGGGCCCAGGCTGTGGGCCGACGCCGTCACCTTCGCCCGGGCCGTCGGCTACCGCAACGCCGGCACGGTGGAGTTCCTGGTCGACGCGTCCGGCCGTCATGTCTTCATCGAAATGAACCCCCGCATCCAGGTGGAGCACACGGTCACCGAGGAGGTGACGGCCATCGACCTCGTCCAGGCCCAGCTGCAGATCGCGGCCGGCGCCTCCTTGGCCGATCTGGGCATCGCGCAGGACAAGATCGTCGTCACCGGCGCCGCCCTGCAGTGCCGGATCACGACCGAGGACCCGGCCCAAGGGTTCCGGCCGGACACGGGGCGCATAACGGCGTACCGTTCGCCCGGCGGCCACGGGGTGCGCCTGGACGGTTGCACTTATCTGGGAGCCGACGTCTCTCCCCATTTCGACTCCCTGCTGGTCAAATTGACGTGCCGGGGGCGTACGTTCTCCGAGGCCCTGGCCCGGGCCCGGCGCGCCGTGGCCGAGTTCAGGGTGCGGGGCGTGGCCACCAATATCCCTTTCCTGCAGGGCCTGCTGGCGGAGCCTGATTTCCTGGCCGGCAACCTCACCACCGCCTTCATCGACGAACGCCCGGAGTTGCTGAGCCGGCGCAGCGGCGCCGACCGGGGGACCCGGCTGCTCAACTACATGGCCGATGTCACCGTGAACAGGCCCAACGGGCCCGGCCCCGCCGTCCAGGACCCGATAGACAAGTTGCCCGCCTACGTTCTTTCGGGGACAAAGGGCAGAGGCAAGCCCGGGACGCCGGGCCCGGTCCCTCCCGGCAGCCGCCAGATCCTGGCCGAGCTCGGCCCTGACGGCTTCGCCCGCTGGTTGCGCCAGCTGGGCCCGGTGGCGGTCACGGACACGACTCTGCGCGATGCGCACCAGTCGCTCCTCGCCACCCGGCTGCGCACCCTGGACATGCTGCAAGCAGCGCCGTACTTCGCTCGCATGCTGCCCGGGCTGCTCTCGCTCGAGGCTTGGGGCGGGGCGACCTTCGACGTGGCCCTGCGCTTTTTGAAAGAGGACCCGTGGGAACGCCTGGCGCAACTGCACGAGGCGGTGCCCAACATATGCCTGCAAATGTTGATCAGGGGGCGCAACACCGTCGGCTATACCCCTTACCCTGACGAAGTCGCCTCCGCTTTCGTCAAAGAGGCGGCCCGGACGGGGGTCGATATATTCAGGGTTTTCGACGCCTTGAACGACGTCGACCAGATGCTGCCTGCCATCCGCGCCATATTGGGGACCGGCAAGATCGCGGAGGGGGCCGTTTGTTATACGGGGGACCTCGCCAGCCCCTCCGAGCGCCTCTATACCCTCGATTACTATTTGCGAAAAGCGGACCGGCTTGTCCAGGCGGGCGTGCACGTCCTGTGTATAAAGGATATGGCGGGCCTGCTGCGCGCGCCCTCGGCCCGCATCCTCATCGGCGCCCTGAGGGAAAGGTTCGACCTCCCCGTGCACCTCCACACCCACGATACGGCGGGTGGCCAGCTCGCCACGTACCTGGCGGCCGTGGAGGCGGGCGTGGACGCCATCGACGGCGCTCTGGGGCCCATGGCGGGCACGACCAGCCAGCCGTCCCTCGGGGCCATCGTGGCGGCAACGGACAACACCGAGAAGGCGACAGGGCTTTCTCTGCAGGCGATCGAGACATTCGAGCCTTACTGGGAAGCCGTCCGTCGCCTTTACAAGCCTTTCGACATCAACCAGGGGACGCCGACGACACGCGTCTACCGCCACGAGATGCCCGGAGGCCAGATATCCAACCTCCGCCAGCAGGCGATCGCACTGGGCCTGGGCGAGCGCTATGAGATGGTCGAGGACCTGTACGCCGAGGCCAACCGGATCCTGGGCAATATCGTAAAGGTGACACCGAGCTCCAAGGTTGTCGGTGACCTGGCCCTGTACCTGTGCGGCGCCAACGCCGACATCGCCGAGTTCGAGCGCAACCCGGCCAGCTTCGACCTGCCTGACAGCGTCATCGGGTTCCTCTCCGGTGAGCTCGGTGTGCCGGAGGGGGGTTGGCCCGAGCCCTTCCGGACCAAGGCGTTGGCGGGCAAGAAGCTTCCGGCCCGCTACCTCGACCTCCCGGCTGAGACGAGATCTGCTCTCACCGACCCGGGCGCCGGTCCCGCCGGACTGCGCCATTTGCTCAACTCGCTGCTCTTCCCGGGACCGACCCAGGAACTCGAGGAGGCCACCCGCCAGTACGGGGAGTTGTCGGTGCTGCCCACGTCCGCCTTCTTCTACGGCCTCGTCCCCGGAGACGAAGTCGAAGTGACCTTGGGTGCTGGGCTTTCCTTGTACCTCGCCCTCGACGCCATAGGGGAGGCGGACGAGGGCGGGTTCCGCTCCGTCTTCTGCCGGCTCAATGGCCAGCCGCGCGTCGTGACGGTCCGGGACCGGTCCGTCAAGGACACCGTTGCCCGGGGAGAGCGGGCGCAGCCCGACAACCCCGCCCACGTTGCCGCCCCGTTTGCCGGCGCGGTGACCCTGACCGTCGATGTCGGTGACGAAGTCGACGCCGGCCAGACCGTGGCGACGANNCGAGGCCATGAAGATGGAGGCTCCCATCACCACCTCGCGGGGCGGGACGGTCCAGCGCCTGGCGGTGCCTAAGTTGGCCTCCGTGGATGGAGGTGACCTGCTCATGGTTATAGCTACGGGAGCGAACTGACATGCGCATAGGTGTGGTCAAGGAAATCAAGCCGGCCGAACTGAGAGTGGCCCTGACACCGGCGGGCACGGAGGAGCTCGTGGCTGCCGGCCACTCGGTGTTGGTGCAACGAAGCGCCGGCGAAGGGTCGGGGTTCTCGGACGGTGCCTACACCCACGCCGGGGCGGTGGTGGTGGAGGACGTGGACAAGGTCTGGCAGGACGTGGACATCCTCGTCAAGGTCAAAGAACCCGTGGGACCGGAGCTGGGGCGGTTGCGGGACGGGCTTGTCCTTTTCACCTACCTGCACCTGGCGGCGGCACCCGAGCTGACCAGGGCG
>PMLI01000571.1 GCA_003158835.1 Acidimicrobiaceae bacterium | reverse complement strand
GGCTGCTGCGGCCAAAAAGGCGGCGGCTTCAGCCAAAAAGGCCGCTGCTCCGGATTAACCCCGCGTCACCTGAATGTCGCCCATGCCCACGTGAGCCTCGAGCGTCAGGTCGTGGGCCCCCCCGCCCGGTGCGGCGTGGGCCGGCCCCTGTACCTGCACCCCGGAGGTGGATTGGCCGAACACGTCGACCTGTCCCACGCCGACGTGGGCGTCGACGGTCACGGTGGCGTTCTCCGGCACTTCTACGGTCAACCGGCCCATGCCGACGGTAACGTCGATCGTCTTGCCTCTGGCCGGGAACGTGACGGCGCTCAGGTTGACGTCCAGGTTGCCGGCGCCCAGGCGGTAGTGGCTGGCGACGTCGGATAGAGCCGGGGGATCGAAGGTGCTTCTACCCACGCCCCCTCGCAAGGAAGAGCCACTGCCCAGGGTGACACTGACGACCATGAGCACGGCGCACAGCAAGAGGCCCAGGAACGCGGCCACCAGAACAGTGCCCACGCCACGCGTGGCTCGCGGCCGGACCGGTAGAGGGGGCGGCGGCGCGGCGCTGACCCCGGCCGCAGCCAGTTGGGCCTCGGCCCAGCTGGCGGCCGTCGACTGGGCCACGGCCCAATCGGCCGCCTCCGGTCCCATGTCGTTGGCGGTCCCCACCGGTCCCGTCGCGCCGGCCACCGGCCCCGACGCGCCCGCTGCGCCCGCCCGTCCGGGCGGGAACGGTGTGCCGGCCGTGCCCGGCGTTGCCCCCGTCGGGCCCGAGCCGGTCCCGGAAGGTTGGCCCTGGCCCCAACCGGCGGGCCGGGAGCGGGTAAATGCCCACAGGGCGACGACGCTCACGGCCAGGAGTGCCGGTAGTGCCCGCCAGTGCCACCACGGCCAGAACCCGAACGACCACACCAGGGCCAAGGTCAAGGAGCCGAGGACCAGCGCCCAGGAGCGAGCAGAACGGTCCCAGTCCTGCCACGGACGGCCCGCAAAGGGGTTCTGCACGCCGGTCGTGCCCCTGCCCTCCTCGGGGATGAATATCCAGGCCCCGACATAGACCAGCAGGCCCCCGATGCCCCCCAGGAACAGCACCGAAACGATGACAAAGCCCAGTCGCAGGGCGGTGGCGTCGACGCCCAGGTAGTCCCCGAGCCCTCCGGCGACGCCGGCGATCCTGCGGTTGGTCAGGCTGCGGTGCAGGTGCTTGGGAACACGGGTGTACGGCGGCCCATAGGGCGACCCGTAGGGCGGTGGAGGAGGGGGGGGCGGCGAAAAGGGAGGAGGGGGTGGAGGCGGCGGAGGAGCCGTACCGGCGCCGGGCCCGGCGGTGTAGTCGGTCATATCGAAGATCATGGCTTGTCGAGCCGGCTGCGGCTATTGGGGACGCCCCCCAGAAAGCCCTGATAACGGCCCCTGACAACCAGGGTAGGAGCGGGGTGCAACCCGGTTACCTCGCCGCCGGCCGGCATGGGACTATGGGTGTATCCAGTACGGGAACACCTACCAGGGGCAAGACGCTCCCCGGACGATCGGGCAGGCGGCCGGGAGCGGCATTGTCGCCGGGCCCGGCCCGGCCTCGGCTCCACGAGGCGGGGCCGGTGCTGAGCACCGGCCCGCCCCGGCCCTGTGGCCGGCCGAAGCCAACCGGGCCGGGCGTTCCATATTCAGCCGGGAACCCTGGCGACAGGCCCGCCGCCCGGCCCAGGGGCGGGTGTTGGCGGGCGTAGCGGGCGTGCTGGCCGACGGTGCCGGGGTCAGCCCCTTGGCCGTGCGGGTGGCCCTGGTGGCGCTGGCTTTCTTCGGCGGCAGTGGCATCGTCCTCTACGTCGCGGTGTGGCTCCTGGTGCCGCCGGCCGGGAGTGACGAGCCTGTCATCCGGGCCGCCCGGGGCGACCGGCGCACCGTCTCGCTGGTGACGGCGGCGGCGAGCGGGCTGGTGGCGGTGCTGGTGGTCGCCAGCGTTCTGAAGATGCCGGCGCTGATCGGCGATCTTTCCCCCGGGGTCGTGGCCCTGGCCGGCCTGGTGGCGGTCTGGCGCAACGCCGGCCCGCAGGACAGGCAGGCAGCAGCCCGACTGGCCGGCCTGTTGAGCGGTGCCGGCCCCGCTGCCGTGCCCACCAGGCGGCGTCTGGTGGTCGCCGCCGTGAGGCTGCTGGCCGGTGCCGCTCTGATTGCCGGTGGCACCTCGGCCCTACTCGTCCCCCGGCGCTTGACCGGGGCCGACCTCACCGCCGCCTTCGCCGCCCTCGGGGTGGTGGCGGGCTTCGCTCTCGTCCTGGCCCCGTGGTGGCTGCGGCTGGGCCGGGACCTGGCGAGCGAGCGCCGTGAGCGCGCCCGGGCTGAGGAACGAGCCGAAATGGCCGCCCACCTCCACGACTCGGTCCTGCAGACCCTGGCCCTGATCCAGCGCTCGGCCGGCGACCCCCAGCAGGTCCAGCGGTTGGCCCGCGCCCAGGAGCGCCAACTCCGGTCGTGGCTGTTCGAGCCGTCACCAGGGGCGCCGGAGGGGAGGGGACCGGCCAGCGTCTGTGGAGCTTTGCTGGCCCTGCAGCAGGAGGTGGAGGCTGACCACGGCCTGCGGGTCGAACTCGTGACCGTGGGTGACGCGCCCCTGGACGCAGCCTCCAAAGCCCTGCTGGCGGCGGCGCGCGAGGCGGTCGTCAATGCCGCCAAGTGGTCCGGGGCCGACGTCGTCTCCGTTTATGCCGAAGTCGAGCCGACCACTCTCTCGGTGTTCGTGCGCGACCGGGGGCGAGGTTTTGACCCGGCCGCGGTGGCACCCGACCGCAAGGGCATCAGCGAGTCAGTCCACGGTCGCGTCCACCGTTACGGCGGCACATCTTCGGTACGCAGCTCTCCGGGCCAGGGCACCGAGGTGGCTCTCAAGGTGCAAAGGACGGCGGGGCCATGAGCCCGCCGGGCGGCTCACGGCCTACCGGGGCCCCGGTGCCGCCCCTGCGCGTCTTCATCGTCGACGACCACCCGCTTTTTCGCGCCGGCGTACGCCACGAACTGACGGCCCACCCCGACAAAGTCGAAATCGTCGGCGAAGCGGGCGATGTCGCCGGCGCCGTCGAACAGATCTGCCGCATCGCACCTGACGTGGTGCTCGTGGACGTGCACATGCCGGGTGGAGGCGGGCCCGAGGTAGTACGCCAGGTCGGTTCGGCCCAGGCGGCGGTCCGTTTCCTGGCCCTGTCGGTGTCGGACGCGGCCGACGACGTCATCGAGGCCATCCGGGCCGGCGCCCGCGGCTATGTGACCAAGACGATCTCGACCCCTGAGCTCCTCGAAGCGTTGGCTACCGTGGCGGCGGGAGATGCCGTGTTCTCGCCCCGCCTGGCCGGTTTCGTGCTCGACGCCTTCGGCCGCGGGCCGGCGCCGGCGACGCTGCACCTTGACCCTGAGCTCGACCAATTGAGCACGAGGGAACGCGAAGTGCTGCGGCTGATCGCCCGCGGGTACGCCTACAAGGAGGTCGCTCGCGAGTTGTTCATATCGGTCAAGACCGTGGAAACCCATGTCTCGGCTGTTCTGCGCAAGCTTCAGCTCTCCAACCGCTACCAGCTGACCCGTTGGGCCATGGAACGCCGGCTCGTACCGCCGGAGGCGTGAGCGTTACGCACTACCTTGGGGCCCGTGGGCCGGTTCATCGTGCTGGAGGGCGGGGAGGGTGTGGGCAAATCGACCCAGGCCGCGGCGCTGGCCCGGCACCTGGGCGCCGTGCTGACCCGGGAACCGGGTGGTACGGCCGTGGGCGAGGCGTTGCGGAGCCTGCTGCTGGGTTCCTCCGGGCCGGCACCGGTCGCCCGGGCCGAGACCCTGCTGATGCTGGCGGCGCGTGCTCAGCACGTGGCCGAGGTCATCGAGCCCGCCCTGGCCCGTGGCCAGGACGTCGTCTGCGACCGCTACTCCGGCTCGACCCTGGCTTACCAGGGCTACGGCCGGGGCCTCGACCTGGGCCAGCTCCGCCACCTCGACCAGTGGGCCAGCGGCGGCCGGGGCCCGGACCTCGTCATACTGTTGGACCTGCCCGTCGAGTTGGCGCGCCGGCGCCGTGAGGGCAGCACACCCGACCGGATCGAGGGGGAGGGTTACGAATTTCTGGCGCGTGTCCAGGCCGGTTTCCGGGCCCTGGCGGCGGCGTCGCCGGAGCGCTGGAAAGTGGTGGACGCGTCCGGCGGCGTGGCCGAGGTCGAGGCCGCGGTGAGGGCGGCCGTCGAATGAACACGGGCCTGCGGCGATGACGGGGCCTAAAGGGTTGGCCGCTATGGTGGGCCAAGCGCAAGCGGTGAAGGCCCTCAAAGCGGCCGCGGCCAAGCCGGTCCATGCCTACCTACTGGTGGGCCCTGCGGGTACCGGCAAGATGGACGCGGCCCTGGCGTTCGCGGCGATGCTGGTTTGCCCCAACGGCGGCGAAGACGGCTGCGAGACGTGCCGGCGGGCCCTCGAGGGCTTGCACCCCGATGTGGTGGTGTTCGAGCGGGAAGGGGCGGCCCTTTCGATGGACCAGGCCCTGGAAGCCACCCGGCTGGCGGCGCGCAGCCCTCTCGAGAGCAACCGGACGGTCGTAGTGCTGCCTGACCTGCACCTCGCTCGGGATACGGTCCCGGCCCTGTTGAAGACCATCGAGGAGCCTCCGGCCTCCACCGTGTTCCTGGCCTTGGCCGAGTTCGTGCCCCCGGAGCTGGTTACCATCGCCAGCCGCTGTGTCCGGGTCGAGTTCCGGCCCCTTACCGAGGAGCAGCTGATAGGCGCCCTCGTGGCTGAGGGTGTCCCGCCCCAAAGGGCGGCGCCTATCGCGGCGCTGGCCGGGGGGCGCCTGGACCGGGCGCGCTTGCTCGCCAACGACCCGGGGACCGAGGCGAGGCGCCGGGCGTGGGAGGAAGTGCCCGCCCGCCTGGATGGCACGGGCGCCACCGCCGCCCTCCTGGCGCAGGAGCTCCTGGAGCACTTGAAGCGCAGCGCCGAACCGTTGACGGCCCGCCAGGAGGCGGAGGTCGCCCTCCTGGCGGAGCAAAACGCCCGCCAGCTCGCAGCCGTCCCGAGCAGGGTGGCGCAGAGCGCGGCGCGCACCGGCGTTCAGGAACTAGGGGCGCGCCACAAGCGGGAGCAGCGCCGGCAGCGTACCGACGAGCTGCGCACCGGCCTGGCCGTCCTGGCCCGGGCCTACCGCGACAGGGTGGTGGCCGGCGCCCTGCCCGGCCAGCATGGGGCCGAAGCCGTCGGCTTGATCGACGGGCTTTCGGCCGACCTGGTCTTCAACGCGGGTGAACAGCTGGCCCTTCAGGCTCTCCTGGTCCGCCTCGACCGGCTGGCCTGAAGCGGCCAGCGTGCCGCGGCGGGCGTGAGGGCGTCCGGCCGCCCCTGGTCTGAGAGCGGCCCGGCCGCCCCTGCCTGTACCTAACTACTCGGCAGGCTGAAGGCGTGGGTGGGCACGGCAGGCATGGGGGCGTCGCCGAAGTCCGTGAACTTGAGGGAACCGGTTTCGCCCGACCCCTTGTTCTGGATGTCGAGCATGTAGGGGGCACCTGTGTCCGCGATGTAAAGCTTGCTCCCCGTGGCGTCTACGAGCACCACCGTCTTGCGCCCGTCCCAGGTGACCGTGCCCGGGAGCCTCGAGATCTTGCCTTGGCTGCTAAGGCCGCCGATGAACTTCGTGGAGTCGGCGAGCTCGCCAAAACTCGAGAAACTGGAGTTGGTGACGGGGGCGTCGATCCACCGGTTGGCCACCAGCGCGGCGGTCGACTTGCTACCGGTCAATTTGAGCCAGCTCTTCTCGTCCGCCTTGATGTACACGGTGCCGGCGGCAAGGACCAGTTCCATCGTCACGCCCGGCAGCTGTATGCTGCCGCCTCCTCGACCCGGGGACATGCTCAAGTTGAGCGAGACCACGGTGCCCTGCTGGTCATCGCTACCGGAAACGTGAAAACTCTTGACGTGCTTCATGGCGGCCCGGGCATCGGCCCAGATCTGCGCGGCGGTCTTGCTGTCTTCGCCGCTATTGGCAGGGGCACGAGTGGTGGCGGCAAGAGGCAGGGCGAGGACGGCGACGGCCCCTACGGCGAAACTGCGGCTCAATGTGCTCATATGCGGGCTACCCTATCAACGCAAAGTGTTCGCCCCGGTCATGTGCCCCGGTCATGTGCCCAGGTCGTAGGCCGTCGAGTGCTCCAGGCTTTCGGCATCTTCGCCGTAGATGATGGTGGCGGCGCGGCGCAGTGATGACCCGTCACCGGACGGCCACGGAGACCAGCGGCAGGCCGAGGAAGCGCAACACGTCGGCGCCGTCCTCTTCCAGCGCCCGTCGGGCCCGGGTCGGCAAGGGTTCGAGGGGCGCGATCGTGACCTTGCCGCCGGGCAGGTCCCAGGTGGCGACGACCCGCCCCCCGCTTGAGCCATGTGACCACCAGGGAGCGGTCGTGGGTCAGCGCATGGTCGACGTCCGCGGCCACCAGAGGCCCTTCGAGCGGCTCCGCACGGCGAGGCGGGCACCGCGACCATCTTTGGGGCCTGGACGGCGAGAAGTCTCCCTACGACGTCGTCAACAGAGGTCCCGGGTAACCCTGCGAGCATCTGGGAGAGGAGCCGGGCGGCGGCGACCCGAGCTTGGTCCCCCGCCTCAGCCGCCACCAATGCCTCGGGCGTTCGGCCGGGTCATGATTAGGCGTGGCTAAAACTCGGGTAGATATGGCGTCTGCCCGAAGAGGAGAGCTTGGCCGGCGCTCCCCCCGTTGACTGGGGGGCCGAGGAGCGGCGTGACCACGTCGGTCCCGGGGTCGAACCACATCAGCGAGGAGCTTCCCGGTGAGCACGACAGACTGGCGGTGAGGGCCAGGTGCGCGTGGTAGGCCCCCAGGACGTACACGGATTTGCCTGGGGCGGTGCCCGGCACCCGGACCGGGGAGGTCCTCCCCGTCGGGCCCAGCTTGGCCAGGTAGATGTACCCGCACGGGCCAATGTCCTGCACGTAGTCGCCGCTCGGGAGCGACCAGGCGTCGACGTCGCCGAGATCACCCGAACCACGCTTTGGCGCCAGGGTGAGAGCCGCGGGCTGGCGCCCGTTGGTGGGGACCAGCCACAGCAGCGCGATACCGTTGGGCGGCGTGCAAGACGCCAGCACCACACCGGCGGTCCACCACCTTATGGGCTGGCACGTTCCCGCACCGCGGCGCGCCGGCAGGTACCGAACGGGTTGGCCGCCGTTGGTGACCACTTCCAGGCCCCGGGCCGTCCCCAGCACGAGCTCGGTCCCGTCCGGCGAGTACAGAGCCCCACCCTCGACGGAGCCGGCCTGGGGGAAGGCCGCGGGGTAGGAGTACGCCAGCGCCCCGTTGAGGTCGAAGCGCTCCATGGGGATGGTCCCGTTGGA
>PMLI01000540.1 GCA_003158835.1 Acidimicrobiaceae bacterium | reverse complement strand
GTCACTGCCACCCACGAGGATGGGGCCATGACCGTGAGGGCCATGGCTGGAGATAATGAGGTTTTGCTCCCCACCGGTTACGTGGCCGAGCACGTCGAGCTCGGTTACGCCGGCACTGTTTTTTCCGCGCAAGGCAGGACCGTGGAAACGGCCCACGCCCTGGTCGGGGTGGGCATGACCCGCGAAAGCCCTGTACGTGGCCGCCACCCGGGCCCGGGAGGCCAACCGGCTCTACGTCGACGTCGAAGCGGAGCCGGCCGGGGCCGACATGGCTCACGGCCAGGCGGAGCGCCTGAGCGCTCGCGAAGTACTGGTGGCTGTCGCGTCCCGCCGGGGAGCCGATCTCTCCGCCTACCAGACCATGGCTTCCGAGTGGGCCAAGGCGGCCGGCTTCGACCAGCTCGTGAGGGAGCACCAGAGCCTGGTCGCCATGGCGCAGCGCTGGGAGAGCACACTGGACGGCGCCGGACTACCTGCCGGCGTGCTGGCCCAGGCTCGCCAGTCGCACGAATGGGCCGGTCTGCTCAGTGCTCTGCGGGACGCCGACGACCGGGGCCTCGACGTCGGCTCCGCCCTGTCGGAGCTGGCCAAGCTGGAAATGGGCACGGTCGAGGACCCCGCCGCCGTGCTCCGGGCGCGCCTAGCGTGCTGGGAGAAGCTGACCGGCGGCCAGTGGCGCCCCCGCCAGGACCTGGTGGCCGGCCTGGTCCCTCGATCTTCGGGGATCGACGACCCCGAGCTCGCCCGAGCGGTCGGCGAGCGCGAAGACGCCATCACCAAACGCGCCCTGGAGCTCGCCGAACGTGCCGTGCGCAGTCGCGCGGCCTGGGCCAAACCGCTCGGCGTACCGCCCCCCAACCCTGTTGTCGCCAAGGCCTGGTGGGACCGCCTCGCCGTCGTCGCCGCCTACCGGGACCGTTGGCGTATCACCAACCCAAGCACCCTCGGCGACGCGACGGATATGGGTTCACTCTCCCAAGCCGCCCACCGCGCCCGGGCGCAACGGGCCGGCCAGGAAGCGGCTCGCTTGGCCGGCTTGGGGCCGCAGACCGCAACCCCGGCCCACCGTGGCATGAGCGCACCCCCCGCGGCGGGGGTCGACATCTGAGCGTCGAGCCCTTGCCGCCCGGCTCGTGCGGCCCGGGGGTGTTGGCCCAGCGCGCTCAGCAGGGCGGCGGTCGTGTTGTCGGAGTGCACCCTGGCCTCTATGGACATCTGGGCCTGCTCGTTCGAGGGGTGAGACGGAGGAGCGACCTCTGAGGGCGCCCCGTCTCCAATCAGGCCCCCGAGGCGGTCCAAACCCGACACCCTGCGGCCTATTTAGTCTTTCTTGTCGGGCGAAGACCCAAGCCGCAGGAGGTCAAGGAGCCGGCGGACGAGCAAGAAGGTGACCGAATGACCCATACCGGGATCTTGGCAGACAGGCGTAGCCGATTGCTCAGATGCCGGATCCTGCGCGTGCGCCTCTCAGGTACGAAAGGCGGAGCTCCTTGCTGGCCACCAAGCACGCCTCCGGTAAGGGCTTTTGCCTCTCAGGACTTGGCACGACCCTAGTTAGACAGGAAGAAATCAGGGGACGTTCTTGGTCCTCAGCCTCGGTCGGCAGGTCGGTTGGCTGTTCCAGGCCCTCCATCAGCGAGTCCTCTACGGCCGTCGCGCAATTGGCGTCTCCGTGGACGCGTCGGCTCGACAACGAGAGTGGGACTGCGGGCGGCGCCCTGTTTGGGCGTCGAGCTGGCCCTTATGTTCAAGTAGGTCGGTAGTACCACCGTCCTGGGCGATCCGGAATAGCCGTTGAGCCGGCTCAGGAGCAGGCGGGCGGCCTCATGGCCGAGGTCGTAAGCGGGTTGGCTCAGCGTCGTCAGGGCGGTGCGAAGCAATGGTGCCCACGGGATTTCGTCGTAACCGATAACAGCGATTTCCTCTGGAATGGCCAGTTTTGTTTCTTCGATGACTTCGAGCGCCCCAACGGTCATCCTGTTGTTGGATACAAGGACGGCATCGGGGGGCGGTTCATGTTCGAGCAGTTCTTGCATGGCTTGGCGCCCTCCCTGTTCGCGGAAGTCGGCCACGCGGACCAGCGAGTCGTCCGCGGCCATCCCTGCGCGTTCCAAGGCCATGCGGTAGCCCAAGAGACGCTCCGATCCGGTTGTCGTCGCAAGCGGTCCGGCGATGCACGCGATGCGCCGGTACCCGCCGGCGAGCAAGTGCTCGACCGCCTGCATGGCGCCCGACGTGTTGTCGGCGACGACAGTGTCCGCCGGGAGACCGGGCAGCTTCCTGTCGGCGAGGACGACGCGGATACCGGCGTCAATCAAAGGCCGCAGATCCGTGGCGGGGCCAGACGGTGTCAGGATTACCCCGGCCACGTTCTCGGCTACGGCAAGTTGGAGGTAGCCTGCCTCTTTAGACGGGTCTTCATCCGCGTTGCAGAGGAACATCGGGTACCCGGCTTCGTGCGCGCCATCTTCTACGCCCCGCACGAGGTCGGCAAAGAACGGCCCGGTCCGGATGTCCGAGATCACCAGGGCCCAGACTCGGTTGTGCCGAAGCCTGAGGCTACGCGCCACCCGGTTGGGGCGGTAGTCCAACTCGCGAACCGCCCGGGTAACCTTTGCCACGAGGTCCGGGGCGACCCGCTCGTTCCCGTTCAGGACGCGAGAGACGGTGGAAGTGGACACCCCGGCCACGCGGGCCACATCGAAGATCGTTGTCACCATCGGTCGACCAAGGACCTCCTGATAACCCTGCTCTGGGCGGCGCCCAGGCAGAAACGACTGACGCGATCCTCGGGGAGAGTAGCACAGGCTCAATTTGAGGTAACGATTTCTAGGTAACGATTGCTTGAAGGGCGAGCGCCAGCTGTCCTCGGTGAGCGCGACCCCTGGTCTTCGGGCGCTCGCCACCTCGGCTGCTGAAAAGGTGGCTCTGAGGTTCCGTTGACGAGGACGGAAACAACCTAGAGGACAGCGGCACTAATGGTCACGAGGCCGGCGACCTGCGTCGCCTTGTTCGGCCAGGCAGTTGCTCGAGCCGACTTGACACGACCCTCGGCGCGATAGTAAAGAACTGTGAGGGAACGTTTTCTCAAAGAGGACGAGGCAACCGAACAGGGGTTCCACCCGCTAAGGGCGGGTGGAACAGGCGTTTGTACAGAAGGGAGGTCTGTTGCCCAGTTATCGAATCGATTCGATTCGATGGGACCGCATCACATTTCCAGCGCCCGATCCCCCGCCACCGTTTAGCCCCCGCCAAACCTTTGCCAGAGCACGCCCCATTAGCGGCTCGGGCCTAGCAGTCTGAACTTCCTTACCCAGCCATGCCCTAGCAAGCACACGAGAAGGAGGACAATGAGAGAGAAGCCAATCTCACGGAGCCGTGCCCGCCGATTGTGGGGTACCCTCACAGCAGTCGGGGTGGCAGCGTTGGTCGTCGCGACCGGCGCCGGCACGAGCAGTGCCGCTGTTCACCCCCAGGCAAGCCAGTCGTCGCTTACCATTTGGGTGGACGCTGCCCGCGTGCCACAGGTCAAGGCCTACGAGAAGGCCTTCCCCAAGGTCAAGGTCAACCTGGTGACCTTCGATGCCGGCGCCAACGGTTCTGGCAGCATCGAGAGCAAGGTTGCCCTCTTCAACCGGGTCGGCCATGGCTGGCCGGACATCGTCTTCTCTGCCGAAGCTAACGATGTCCAAAAGCTCGGCGTGGCGCCGTTCAATTTCCCGGCCGTGCTCAACACGGACGGGCTCCTGCCCAACGGGCTGCTCAGGAATTACGCTGCGGGCGCCAATAACCCGTGCTACATCGGTGGCAAGCTTGAGTGCCTGCGCAACGACATGGCCTTCGACGTGCTGTGGGTCAACGTCCCGCTCATGAAACAGTTCGGTTACACCGTGCCCAGCACCTGGCAGCAGTGGCAGGCCATCGGCGAGAACTTGGCCACGAAGCACCCAGGCTTCATCATCGGCACGCTCGGCAACTCCTATGACGACGCCATCTACCTTCAAGCCGCTCAATGCCACATGAACGACCTGATCAGCCCGACCACATTGCTTGACAACCCGGCCGACCCGAACTGCACGAACATGGGCGCTTTGCTGGACCCGCTACTGAAGGATGGCTCGGTCCCCGCCGCCAACGTCTTCGGCAGCACATTCGGCAAGACGTACGCAGGCAAGGTACTGATGATGGTTGGCCCGGCGTGGTACGGGGGTGCCATATTCCAGTCCAATTCCAGCCTCAACAGCCCCAAGGGCACGATCGCCACATACCCTCCGCTGAGTTGGAACGGCGGCAGGGCGTGGACGGGCGACGTGGGCGGAGGCCTGTGGATCATGTCGTCCCACACTTCGCAACCCAAGCTCGCCGCGTCAGCGCTTGTTTGGCTGGCCACCTCGACAGGGTCGCAGAGCCTCTCCCAGGGCTACCCGGGTTACGTGCCGGCTGCGAAGGTATGGATCGCCGCCCAAGACGCCAGCGGCTATTACGCCTCTCCCTTGGCGCCCACCTTCGCTATTGCCGCCTCTGAGGTCTGGACCGGGTGGGCGGAAACACCATGGGACGTCTTCGGCATCTGGGCCAGCACGGCCACGCCGAACCTCGTAGCGGGCCAGAGCGTCTCGTCCCAGCTCGCTGGTGTCGGGGCTGCGTTCTCGAACTACGCCCAAAGCGCCGGCTACCAAGTCGTCGCCAAAAGCTAACCCAACCAACTCCTGACATGAGCGTGACCACCAGCCTGCCCGCCCCAGCGCACGTCCAAAGGCGAGCCGGGCGCGGGCGGGTTGGTGGTAGCCAGCGCGCTGGCTACGTCTTCGTAGCCGCGTACTTCGTGTTGCTCCTACTCTTTGGCGTCGCACCGACCGTGTACGCCCTCTACCTGGCCCTGACCACCGAAGGGGGCAGGTGGACCGGCCTTCACAACTTCATCGCCACGGGCAGGGACTTCCGGTTCCTGCCGGCCTTCGAGCACATCGCCGTCTATCTGGTGATATGGCTCGTCGCGCTAGTCGTGCTGGTGCTGTTCCTGGCTCTGATGCTGCACGGTGCGGTCGTGAGACAAACAGTGCCGTTCTTCCGCTTCCTTTTCTACATCCCCGGTGCGCTCGCCGGCTCAGCGAGCGTCCTGGTGTGGCTCTTTATTCTCGACCCGCCCATCAGCCCTTGGCACTTTGTGCTCTCCGTCTTCCACGATTCCAACCTGGGCCAAACTATCGCGCCTGGGCACCTGCCTTTCATCTTCGCCATGATCGCGTTCTGGACCGGCGCGGGCGGCTGGATCGTGGTGATGAACGGGGCGCTCAACAACATCTCCCTGGAAGTGATCGACTCAGCCAAGATCGACGGCGCCAACGCCTGGCAGCTCGCTGTCCGGGTCAAGCTGCCTCTGATCAAGAGGTGGGTCGTCTTCATGTTGATCCTCGCCTTCGCGGCCGGGACGCAGCTGTTCGTGGAGCCTCAGCTCGTTGGCGCGGCCAGCTTGGGCATGGTGAGCGTCACCTGGTCGCCCAACCAGCTGGCCTATTATCTCGCCACCCAGAGCGCCAACTTCAACTACGCCGCCGCCATATCGGTCGACCTGCTGGTCGTGGGCCTCATGGCCGCTGCGCTGCTCGTGTTCCGTTCGAAGATGTTCGAGATCGAATAGATGAGCAGCGACGGTGTGGCCAAGGTGACTTCTCACCAACCAGCACGGCGGCCGTCAATTGGCGCCTCTTTGGCCGGCGCGTCCCGGGTGGCCCGTCCACGCCGCGGGCGATCGGGCCGCCGGGTGGGGACGTTGCTGGCGTGGTTCATCGTGATGCTGGCCTTCACGGCCTTCTTCGTCGTCCCCGTGATCTGGGTGCTTATCGCCCCAACCAAGACGGACCACCAGCTGGTGTACGAGAACCCCATGGCCTTCGGGTCTTTCCACACCTTCTTCAAGACTTGGGACGAGATTTACGCCTTCCAGGGTCGCGAGCTGATGACATGGTTGGGTAACTCGGCCAAGTACTCCGTCGGCGGTGTGCTCCTGGCGTTGTCTTGCGCGGTCCCGGCCGGCTACGGCTTGGCCCTGACGCAGTTCATCGGCCGCAGGGTGCTCCTCAGCATTACCCTCCTGGTGATGATCATGCCTGCCAGTGCTCTGGTGCTTCCGCTTTTCCTGGAGATGAACCTGATCCATCTGTCGAACTCGGCCTGGTCGGTAGTCCTCCCGTTTGGTTTCTTCCCGTTCGGGGTCTACCTGGCCTATATTTTCTTCTCGTCGACGATCCCCAAGGAGCTCATGGGGGCAGCCAGGGTCGACGGTTGTAGCGAGTGGGGGGTCTTCCGTTGGGTGGCGCTACCACTGGCCCGGCCCATAGTGGCGCTCGTGGCCTTTTTCGCGTTCGTCGCCGACTGGACCAATTTCTTCTTGCCTTACGTGATGTTCTATACCGATAGGCAGTACCCGCTCCCCGTCGCCCTGCAGTACCTCATATCCTCTACGTCGGCCTTCAACANNCGTGACGATCGCCCCGGTCTTCATCGTTTTCCTCTTTGCCCAACGTGCGCTGGTCACTGGGATGCTGGCCGGGGCGACGAAGGAATAAGCGGCCCGTCGCCCTCCGGGCGCCGCATGAGGCCTGTCGAAAGAGCAGCACTCCTCGGAGCGCCCTGCCGTGCAGTTAGTTATTCGCTTTTCCTGTGCAGCATCGGGCCTAACTACTCGGCAACGCTATAGGCAGGCTCGCCCCGTCCCGAACGAAAAGTGGGATCCTCTCAAGCGGAGCCTCAGCGGCAACAACGGTGCCGCTCTGAGCGCTTGCCCCTGTCCAGGCATTCGTCCACTGAGCCCCGGCAGGGAGGTAGACGGCGCGCTCCCGTGCCCCCTGCTGAACCACAGGTGCCACGAGTAAGTCCGGGCCGAACATGAACTGGTCATCGGCGCCCCAGCAGGTCTCGTCCTCTGGGAACTCGACGAGCAAAGGGCGCATGATCGGCATGCCGGTCTTGCTTGCCCGCCTTGCCTGGGCGTGCAAGTAGGGCCGTAGCCGCTCGCGAAGCAAGACGTAGTCCTTCAAGACGGGGTAAACGTCCTCCCCGAAAGACCAGATCTCATTGGGGCCACCTGTCATGTCCGGGCCCATTGCAGTATTCGGGAGGCGGTACCCATGGAGCCGGAACAGGGGGCAGAACGCCCCGTATTCGAACCAGCGCACGAGCAGCTCGCGGAACCCCGGGTCGTCCGGGTTGCCTTCGAAGAAACCGGCGATGTCGGTTGTCCACCAGGGAATTCCGCTCATGGCGATATTCAAGCCCGCCCTTACCTGTGTCTGAAGACTNNGTCGCCCGACCAGACGGCCGCGCCATAACGCTGGCTACCGGCCCAAGCAGACCGGCACAGCGTGAGCACCTCTTGCTCTCCACGACCGACCATGCCTTCGTAAAAGGCGCGAGCGTGCTCCCGGGGGTACAGGTTCGCGACTTCCAGACCGGGCCCGGCAGCGAAGTGCAAGCTCGCCGGGTAGCCCGGCTTCAGCTCGGGCTCACAGGCGTCGAGCCAGAAGACGCGCACTCCGGGCTCGTAGTAGTTCTTTTCGACCTGCTCCCAGATGTAGTCGCGGGCGGCGGGGTTAGTGGGGTCGTAGAAGGCGACGCCGATCCAGGAGGTCAGGCCCCGTTCGGGCCAGGTCGCGTGCACCGGTGGACTCTGTTCGCTCGAGATCAACAGGCCACGCTCCAACATGGGCTCGTAGTTGGCGGACAGCGGGCTGAGCGAGGGCCAGACCGAT
Organism: Acidimicrobiaceae bacterium; assembly: GCA_003158835.1. Classification (GTDB taxonomy): domain Bacteria; phylum Actinomycetota; class Acidimicrobiia; order Acidimicrobiales; family Palsa-688; genus Fen-671. Next base: position 810 of record PMLI01000540.1, on the reverse strand, counting down.
ACCATGAGCTTGGTGCCCATCGACTCGAGCTCGGCGACCATGGCTGCCGGGTCGGGCCAATCGGCGGAGTAGAAGCTCCAGTCCCCTAGGTGCTCCCAGTGGAAAAAGTCGCAAACGATCACCGCCAACGGGACGCCCCTGCGGTGGTACTCACGGGCAACTGCCAGGAGCTCGTCCTGGGTCCGGTAACGGAGCTTGCTCTGCCAGAAGCCGCTTGCCCAGGAGGGCAGTTCGGGTGAATGCCCTGTGGCATCTGCGTATTGCGAAAGGATATCAGCCGGGCTGTCCCCAGTGGTCACCCAGTAGTCGACCTGTCGAGCGCTGTCCGCTACCCAACGAGTAGCGTTGGCCGCCAGTTCCACGCGCCCAACAGCTGGCGAGTTCCAAAGAAACCCGTAGCCCCTGCTGGACACCATAAACGGCACGGATACCTCCGATGTGCGCTGGACCAGTTCCATCACGAGGCCCTTTTGGTCGAAACGGCCGTGGAGGTGTTGTCCAAGCCCGTAAAGCTTCTCACCCTCGTAGGCCTTAAAGCGCTGCTCTATGCGGTAATGCCCGTTGCCGTTGGCCAGGAAGAGCCGCGGCGCAGCTGGCCACCAAAAGTGCGCGTTCTGCTCGGAAAGCAGCTCCCTGCCGTCGTCGGATCGCCAGAAGCTGACCAGCCCGCCGCGTGAGACCCGAGCCGCGAGTTTCCCGTTGACAATGGTGTCCCCATCGCTGGTCGCGCCGCCCGGCGGGCCTGGGTGAGGCGTGATGAGCGCGCCAGGAAGATCCTCGACTATCTGGATTTGGCCCGCCCGCACTCTA
>PMLI01000151.1:2195-2604 GCA_003158835.1 Acidimicrobiaceae bacterium | reverse complement strand
AGGGCCCCCGGGCGCACGGGCGGGGCCGCGGTCACAAGCCGATCAGGTGGGCCCCGAGCTCGAGGTTGAGGGCCAGTACGGCCACTACGACCGCCAGCGTCACCGTGCTCTGCACCTTGTGCAGGCGGTAGGGGGCGGGCAGGGCCCTGTGGGCCAGGGCCAGCAGGAAGCCGAGGACTACCGGCAGCAACAGGGCGTTGCCCACCTCGATCGCCACGGACAGGCGGACCGGGGACCCGCACACCAGGGTGATCCCGGCCGCCACGGCCAGGGACGCGACGTAGACCCCGTAGAACAGTGGAGCCTGGGTGGCCCGGCAGTTGAGGCTCCGGCGGGCTCCGGTCAGCTCGGCAAAGCCCCACGCCGCCGCCAGGCTGACCACGATGGCGGCCACCAGGGCGGCGCCGGC
>PMLI01000151.1:0-2114 GCA_003158835.1 Acidimicrobiaceae bacterium | reverse complement strand
GTAGAAGATCATCCACGGCATGATGACGGCGCCCACGTTGGCGGCCACCAGAGGCAGGTAGCCCGCTTTGCCCAGCGGGCCCACGGAAAGAAAACTCGTGGCCGCGGCGTGCAGATCGGGATGAGCACGCAGGGCGGCGAACAGGAAGGCCAGCTCGAACAGCCCCAGGGCCAGCCCGATCCGCTCGACCCGCCGGTAGCTCCCCGACACCACCACCAGTGCCAGGAAGACGGCGGCGGCGGGGACCGTCACCCGGGGCGGGATGCCTTCCATCAGCCCCACGCCGGCCAGGCCGGCCAGCTCCGTCACCAGCGCGCCGGTGATGCTCAACAACAGCAGGACCACCGAGAGGGTGGCCCATTTTTGCCCGAAGCAGTCCTTTACCAGCTCGGCGTGGCCCTTCCCGGTGGCGATGCCAAGGCGCACCGTCAGTTCCATGACGAGGTACAGGACGGGGATGAGGCCCACTTCCAGGGGCAATAGGGCGTAGCCCCAGCTGGCACCCGATTGCGCGGCTGTGACCACGCTGCCGGCGTCGGTGTCGGCCAGCATCACCATCATCCCTGGCCCGATGGCGGCCAGGAACATAGCCAGGGCGATGGTGTGGCGCCGCCGGGACCGGCCTGCGTCCGGGCCCCTGGCGAGCGTGGGGGCAGGTGGGCTGGCGACAGTGGGAGAGGGCGCGGCGAGGCCCAGGAGGCGGTCGCCCCCGGGTTGTTCCCTGTTCATCGTCCGGGACAGAACATTCGGTTTGGCCATATTGGAAATACCTAAGCCAATTATTAAGGCATTCCTATTTGATGTCATGGTGCCCAACTGCTCGATTCGATGGGACCTTTGGCCCCCGCTCTCCCGGCCTCGGTAAGTTAGGTTTGCAGTACAAGCCGTACGCGACCCGGTAGGGCCACAGGAGGCCAACGAATGGCTCAAAGCACACTTGCGCCCGCGTCCGCCCCCAGCGACGACAAGCGCTGGCGCCAGGTGGATGTCCGGATGCGGCGCCTCGGCTACAGGCCCGACGGCCTCATCGAGGTGCTGCACACCACCCAGGAAGTCTTCGGCTACCTCGACGACGACGCCCTTGCCTACGTGGGGGAGTCTCTGGGAGTGCCGCCGAGCAAGGTCTACGGGGTGGCGACCTTCTATTCGCATTTCACCCTCAAGCCCCAGGGAGAACACACGTGCGTGGTGTGCACGGGTACCGCCTGCTACATAAACGGCGCCTCCGGGTTGCTGGCCGAGGTCGGCCGCACGCTCGGGGTCAAAGAGGGTGCCACCACCCCCGACGGCAAGGTATCGGTGCTCAAGGCGCGTTGCCTGGGCGCCTGCAGCCTGGCGCCGGCGGTCGTAATCGACGGTGAAGTTCATGGGAAGGTCACGCCTCCCCAGTTGAAGACGCTGCTGGAGGCCTTGTGACGGCCGCCGGCGAGACGGGCGCCGTAGCCGCGGCGGGCGAAGCAGCGGCACCCCGGCGGCGCCGCCAGCAGGAGCCGCTCATCCCGGCCGGCCCGGTTCGCGCCTCTGCCAACATCTGCCAAGCCGCCGGTTGCATTTCCATGGGTTCTGACCTGCTCTTCGATGCCGTGCGGGACGGGGTTGTGGCGGCGGGCCTGGAGGACGTAGCGGTCCGACGGGTTGGCTGCCTGGGGCTGTGCGCGGCCGGCCCCCTGGTCGAGGTGCCCGAGGAAAGACGGCTTTTCGAGCGCTGCCAGGTCAGTGACCCGGCGTCGGTGCAACTTCTTCTGGCCGACCTGGCCGGCACCGCCCAGGGCGGGCGGGATGTCGACGAGGACCCCTTCTTCTCCCACCAGGTCAAGGTCGTGCTCGAAAACTGCGGGCGCGTCGACCCGGAGAGCCTCGAGGACTATGTCGCCGTCGGCGGCTACGAGGCGTTGAGCAAGGCGGTAACCACGCTGAAGCCCGACGACGTGGTCAACGAAGTGGTCCGCAGCGGGCTGCGGGGCCGGGGCGGAGCGGGTTACCCAACCGGCCTCAAATGGAGGACGGTGGCCAAGGCGGCCGGGCCCAACGGCAAGTTCGTGGTGTGCAATGCCGACGAGGGCGACCCGGGGGCGTTCATGGACCGGTCGGTCCTGGAGGGCGACCCGCACAGC
>PMLI01000396.1 GCA_003158835.1 Acidimicrobiaceae bacterium | reverse complement strand
CAGCGAGGAGCCCGAAATGGAACACGGTCTCGTAAGTGAGCCCGGGTAAGCCGCGGTCCTCGAGGATGTTGCCGGCGCCGTGCATCCTTTGGGCAAGGTACTGGCCGGCCAGGTACATGTTGTCCCAGTTGTCCTCGTTCAGCTCGTAGGGGATTGTGCTGGTCACGGGGCCGGACTCGGTGTCGAGTACCGGGATGCCGGCGGCATGGGCCTTTGCTATGACACCGTTCAACGCCGTCGTGGAGTTAGGGTCAATGATTATGACGCTCGGGTGATCGAGGATCTAGGTGCCGATCTGAGATTGTTGCGTGGGCACCGAGTCATTGGCACACACGTACTTGTAGCTCGCGATCTGGCCTTCCTTTTGCAATAGCTTCGCCTCGTAGAAGAATGCGGAGTTCATCGAAGCGCGCCACGTGTTGCCGCAGTAGCCCTGCGCGAACGCGATCGTGATGTTTGAGCTGGCCGCTGCCGGTCCAGCGGTGACCGCAATGGGTACAATTGCTAGCGTCATTGCAGCGCACACGCCAACCATCGCTTTTGAGCGCTTCAGCCACCCGCTTTTCCTGTCGGACATTATCTGCCTCCTATATGGCATTTGTCTAAAACCCGCTCTCCGGGCATTGTTGTGTTCGAATGCCAGGCACCTGTAGTGCCCAATACTTTCGTCCGGTCACCCGCCCCTGACCGCTGCCTGCGATGTCCCCCTTTCACCTCCCCTTTTGTCTGTGCCCCCGGGCCGATTGTGGCGCGTACCATCTCCCGGGGCGGGCTAGCGCTGGCCCCTCATGACCAACACCACCACTGCTATGATTACGGTCCCCTGAACGATGTCCTGCACTCCGATGGCGGCTCTCGAGAGTTCGAGCACGGCGGCCAGGAGCGAGATCGTGGTGGCCCCGAACACTGTGGCTCCGATCGCCGATTCGCCACCACGCACGGAGGTCCCTCCCACCACGATGGCAGCCACCGATGCGATGAGATAGGTGTCTCCCATATCGGCAAAGGCACCGCCTGCGAACCCGGACAGCAAGATGCCGGCGACTGCTGCCAGCAGGCCGGAGATGACGAAGGTGAGCACGATCACCCGCTTGACAGGGACATTAGCGAGCGCGGCGGCGGGCCGGCTCTGGCCCAAAGCATGCAGGTACATGCCGTACCGGCCCTGGCCTCGGAGGAGTGCCACGCCAGCCAGCACGATCACCGCTGCCAGCACTACGAGGGTCAAACCGTGCCAGCTGTGTTGCCCGAACGAGATGAGGCCGGGGGCGACGATCACCTGTGAACCGTTGCCCATGAGTAGGATAATCGTGTACGCGATGTAGCCCGTGGCCAAGGTCGCCACTATGGGTGGGAGCCCTGGGCCCACGACGAGGGCCCCGTTGAAGGCGCCCGCCGCCATCCCCACCACAAGGCCCACCACGATGGCCACGAGCAGGTGGGTATTGACGCCCCCGCTCGTCTTGCCCGACACGTAGGCGGCGAGCGTCATCACGTAGGGGATGGACAGGTCGAACGAGCCGTCGCCAGCGGCCACCACCAGCATCTGGCCCACCGCCACCAGGGCCACAAAACACGCGACCGTGAGGTTGTCGAGCAACAGGTTCACGCTCACGCCGCCCGATATCCCGCTCGCCACCATCCAAAGCAGTAGCGACGCTCCGAGGGGGAACACCCATCGGAGCTTCGACAGGTTTACGCGCTGAAGGGAGACACTCTCGAATTTCATGCTTCACGGCTCCGGAAATAACGGCGAAACCCCTCGATAAGCCACTTGGCGCCCACTGCCGCGACGAGGACCAGCCCTTCCACGGCGGTGTTCCAGGCGGCCGTCACGTTCATGAACGAAAGCACGGAGGCCAACAATGAGAAGGCCACGGCCGCGCACACGACACCGGCAGGCACAACGATACCGCCCTGGAAGCGGCAGCCCCCTACAACGACGACGGCGAAAGTGATCAGGGTCAGGGTGGCGCTGGCGTTGATATCTGCTGACGTTGTCACGCTCGTGGTCAAGAGCCCGGCTATGTCCACTAAGGCCCCGGCGAGTGCGTACGCACCTAAGCGAGTCCACACCGGTGACCACCCGCTGTTCTCCAGGGCTGCTCGGTTGTTACCCAGGGCTCTCAGCACGACGCCGTAGCGCCAGCGCCTGAGCAGCCACCACGACGCCAACGCCCCGGCGGCCATTATGTAGACCGGCTCGGGGATGACCGGCCATGTCCCGTTGGTGGCCGTTTCCAACCACCCGGCCGCGGTGCCCCCCGGCGTAGGCTGGACGGTGAGGCCGACACCCAGCCAGATGAACGAGGCCCCCAGGGTCACCACGATGGCAGGGACGTGGAAGAGCTCTACGATCGCCCCCATAGCGACATAGGCGAGGACCATGGCGATCATGAGAGCGGCCCCGAGCCACACGTCGGTAGTCAGAGCGGTAGCGGTGAACACGTTGACGAGCCCGACGGCATAGCCGATCCCGAGGTCGAAGTCACCCACCAGGATGATGACCATCTGTGCCAGCGACGCGAACACCAGGGGTAATGCCGGCCCCAGGAGCAGGCTGGCACCCATGCTGCTCACAGTGGCCGGACGGAGCACACCTGTCACGACGGCGACCACAACGAGCAGCGCTCCCGCCGTCCAGCCCCCCGAAGAGGGAAGGCGCCGCTTCAACTTGGTGGGCCGCGGCACGGCGGTCGCGTCGACGAGATCGGCCGGGGGCGTCCCGAGCATCGTCATCGAACATCACCCGCATTGGCCTGGTGGGCTTCCCCGTGGTCACCAAGCTCGTCGACGCGACCGGGCGCGGCCGGGGTCTCCTCGCCCACAGCGGTCCCGGCGCCGGCGAGCCTCGCAGCATGAGGGCCGAGCGAAGGCGCGCTTCCGCCAGGGGCGCCGGCATTGCCGACGTTGGCGTACGAAAGCCGTACTATCTCGGGCCCCGAGATCTCGGCCCCGCTCAGCTCGCCGCTGATCCGCCCCTGGGCGAACACGTAAACCCGGTCGCAGTAGTGGAACTCGGCGTCTTCGGTCGAGTAAACGATTATGGTCCTGCCGGCCGACCTCGCTTCTTGCAGAGCAGCGTAGACGGCGGCCTTGGTGGCGACGTCGACCCCGCGTGTCGGGTCGTCAAGGAGGAGGACCTCCGCTTCGCTTGCGAATGCCCGAGCTATAAGCACCTTCTGCTGGTTACCACCACTGAGCGACGCGATCTTCACCCTGGGGTCGGCCGCTGCGATGTCGAGGTGGTCGAACCACTTCTGGACGAGCCGGTCTGCCGTCTTCCAGCGAAGCATGCCGACGCGGGCCAGGCGCTTCTGCTTGAGCGCGCCGATCAAGATGTTGTGGTATATGTCCCAAAGGGCGAAATTGCCCTCGCCGGCCCTGTCCCCGGCAACATAAGCGACGGACCCTCGCACTGCCACTTCCCCGCGCTCCGAGGCTCTCCCCCTGGAAAAGACCGACCGCAGCACATCGCGCTGGCCGGCGCCCTCGAGACCGGCGAGCCCCACGATCTCGCCGCTGCGGGCAACGATGTGAACGTCATGCAACCTCTCGGTGCGCAAGCCGCGGACAGCTACGACGTGCTCGGTACCTGGCGGGCTGACAGTCGTAGTGGCTTGCCCGGGCGGGACCGGTTGAGCAGCAGCTCGTTCAGCCCTGTGCTGGTGCCGCCCGTCGTCGTCGGAAGACCGGGCGCCGAGCTCCTCCACGAGCTGGTCGCGCGATGCGTCGCGGCTAAGCCCGCTCCAGCAGACTTCGCCGTTGCGCAGTACGACTATCCTGTCTACGAGCCCCAGGATCTCGTCGAGCTTGTGCGTCACGTAGATGGCAGAAACTCCACGCTGGAGCGCCTGCTTCAGGTATACCTCGAGCTTGGCGCTGCTCTCTCCCGAGAGCGCCGATGTCGGTTCGTCCAGGACGAGCAGTTTCAGGCGGGGGTGTGACGCGGCCCGCGCGATCTCCACCATCTGCTGTTGCGCCAGCGAAAGGTCGGAGACGCTTACGCGGGGCGAAATCCCACTATCGGGGAAGACTGCTTCCAAGGCGGCGGCCGCCTCGATGATGCGGGACGCCCTGCGTCCGCGCTCGACTCGGTCGTACAGGAGCGCCCAGTTTTCCCAAACAGCGAAGTTGGTGCAAAGGGATAGCTCCTGGTGCACCATCGCCACCCCGTGCCTCCACGCCTCAGCGGGGTTGTACCGGGCCGCCCCCACCTCATCCCCGTCGAGGTTCATGGTCCCGGCCGACGTCGGGATGACACCACCCAGGATCTTCAGGAGAGTGGTTTTACCGGCACCATTTGCGCCGATCAAACCCACTATTTCACCGCGCGATACGGAGAAATCAACGTGTGACAGGACTGCGTGCGCGCCATAATACTTGGTAATGTTCGTCATTGCCAAGATTGGGGTGTCGCCCATTGCCCTCGTGGATGGCACCATAACGCTTAGCATATCCCGAGACGCCATTCCCGTTCGATACTCCAGGAGCCTAGCATGGAACCTATGGCCCAAAGTCCCGTGCACGTGGGGTGGTCTCCCGGACTTGTCCAACGTCCCCAGCCGCTCCTTGGCACGACCGACAGGATAGCGTCTTGATCAGGATCTATGCTGGCCATTGTGATGAGCGTCCGCTCTCGGGCGACCTATGGGCCAGGGTAATACGACCCGTCTCGGCAGGGCCGAAAGTCCCGAACAAGACACAGCGAATGTGACTGGAGAAAAGCGGTAGGGACATTCCCCATGAGCCTGGGTGATTGTCCCTATTTTGGGTCCTTGCCTTTCAGGATACAGTATTCTGGTGGGGGAAAGCCCCCCGCACAAGTGCGTACTTTCCCTCATTGCCTGCGGGGCTGCAACATCTACAATGTGAGTTAGCCTGGGCTCGGTAGAAGCCAGGACTGCGAGCAGCGAAACCGGTCCCCGGTGGGGGCCGGTGTCAGTGCAGTTTGTGAGAGCGAGATGGCCCGGAAAGTTAGGCAGGCTGTTGTGCTCCGTGAGGGCTCGCGGGCGCTTTAACGAAGGCGGACCAGCGGAGGTGGATCCCAGACAATGACAGTGACAGAACAGGACGAGACCCAACGAGCAGTAGGTTCGCCGGCGGTTTCGGTGCTGGAGCGTTTCGCCGCGGTTAGCCCGGGCACGGAGATCTGGTGGGACTCTTCACCGCTCGTGTTCGAGTCTTGGCGCACACAAATGCTTGACGCGGCACCGGTGGGCGAGCGGGCTCGGCTCGGCGAACAGTTGCGGCGGTTGTGGGACCCCGCTAAACCGGAGGCGACGCTTTTCCGGGGCGTGACCACAAACCCACCATTGTCGCTCGCGGTACTGCGGGATGACCCTTCCCGTTGGCACAACTGGGCGTACTCCTACCAGGCGGCCCACCCGGGTGCGAGCGTCGAGAGCACCTTCTGGGCCATGTACAAGGAGATCGTACGGCTCGGGGCGGCGGCTGTCCTACCCCTGCACGAGCAGAGCGGGTTCCGTTACGGCCACCTGTCCGGCCAGGTGGACCCGCGATCGGTGTTCGACACCGAGGCAATGCTCGTCCAGGCATCAGAGCTGGCCGCTTTGGCCCCGAACGTCATGGTCAAGGTGCCCGGCACCCGGGAGGGGCTCCCCGTCCTTCGCGAGCTCACGCGCCGCGGCATCTCGACCAACTGCACGCTGGCCTACACATTGCCTCAGTTCGTCGCCGTGGCCGAAGAGGTCCAAGCCGGGCTCCTCGAGGCACGGAGGGCGGACATCGACCTCACGCGGTGGAAGTCGGTCGTGACCGACATGAGCGCCCGATGGGAGGCGGCTCCCGAGTTCGTCTCGGATGCCGCCGAGGTCGGGTTGGAGCTGTCGGTCGAAGACCGGCGTTGGGCGGGGATCGCCGTGTTCAAGCGCGCGCAACGGTTGTTCCGGTACCGCGCCTACCCGAGCAAGATGCTCATCTGTTCTGTCCGTATGGGACCGGGGCCGGAGAAGACAGGCCGCTGCTGGCACTTGGAACAGACAGCCGGCGCCGACGCCGTTTTCACCCTCCCGCCGGCGTTCCTCACCGACTTTGTGCTCCGCGGCCAGGACCTGCGCTTTACCCCCCGTATCTGGGAAGACGTGCCCGACGATGTGATGGCCAGGTTGCGACGAGTTCGTTACTTCAGGCAGGGTTACGAGCCCGACGGCATCCCCGTGGAGGACTTCGATCAGATACCGGCACTCAAGAGCACGGCCCGCGAATTTTCTCAAGCAACCAATGCGATGGTGGCCTTTGTTGCCGAGTGTATGCAGTCGGGGCCCTTGGAGGGCAATGGGCCGGCGCTGGGCTTACCGGATGGGGAAGAACAAAAGTGAAGTCCGACCCGCTCGTCTCGCCCATTAACGGGGCCGGTCCGGCGAAGGCGGGTTCGAAGGGGGGTCTTAGGCGATGAACGAGAAGCTGACCGGCGTAATAATCCCGACGGCGACCCCCTTCGATAACGACGGGGACCTGAGCACGGAGATGCTCGAACGGAACTTTGCCCGCTGGAACGCGACTAACGTCCGGGGTTACATGTGCTTGGGCAGCAACGGCGAGTTCCGTTCGCTCTCCGATGAAGAGTCCTTGAGGGTTGTGGAGCGGTCCGTGGCATTGAAGGCAGACAAGACACTGATCGTCGGTGTGGGCCGTGAATCACTGCGCCTCACGCTTGCGTTCCTGGACAAGGTTATCGACCTCGGGCCAGGCGTAGACTATGTCTCCGTCCTGACGCCCCACTACTTCGCCAAGCTCATGGGCGACGATGCCCTGGTCGGGTACTACACCGCCGTTGCCGATCACAGCCGGGTGCCCGTACTACTGTACGCCGCCCCCGGTTTCGCCAACTCGGTGGTTATCTCCCCGGCGGCGGTCCGGGCGCTGGCTGACCACCCGAACATACACGGCATGAAAGACACGACGCCCGCCATGATGTTGGATTACATGCTGAGCGTAGGCGGCCGCCAGGATTTCAGTGTGCTCGCCGGGTCTTTGA
>PMLI01000264.1 GCA_003158835.1 Acidimicrobiaceae bacterium | reverse complement strand
CCAGCTGTCGGCGCTCTTGCTCACGGCCGGTCCGGAAGGCCGGATAAGCGCGCTGCGGGCCGCCACCGCGACCTTGGCCGAGCTGAGCTCGGCGTTGCGGGGTGTACCTGGTTTGACGTGCTTGATCGGCGAGCGCGGTGCGGCCGAAGCTCTCGAGCGGGGCGCCCGGGAGATGCAGGCCCTGGTGTCCGGATTTGAAGCGGCCCTCGACGCTGGGGAAGTCGCGGTCGGCACCGAGCAGATCGAAGAGCTCAACGCCGCCCTGATCGGCCTGCACGATGTCTCCTGGGCCCTGGGCCATGACCGGCTCAACGCCGCCAGTTCCGTCTCGGCCCTGGCGGCCTCGCTCGGCCTGCAGGGCGAGGGCGTCTCGCCTGGCCCCGGCGCCCTCGGCGTGCTCTGGGCCGTCCAGGTCGCGTTCAGCTCGCTCGACCGCCTCGAAGTGCGGGGCCGGGACTCGGCCGGCTTGCACCTCATGTTGACCGGCCACGGCCTGGACCTGACCAGCCCCGAACTGAGGCTCCTGGTCGGGCCTAGGACCGCTGACCCCTTGTTCGGCTCCCTCGCCGTGCAGGCGACGGATGGTTGCCTGTCCGTCGTCTACAAGACATCGGCCGAGATCGGCGAGCTCGGCGACAACGTCGCCGCCCTCCGCCACGCTCTGGGCACCGATCCGCTCCTGGGGCGCGCCCTTGCTTCTCCCGATGTCAGAGCCACCGTGGTGGCCCACACCCGGTGGGCAAGTGTCGGCCTTATATCGGAGGCCAATGCCCACCCCCTCAACAGCGAGGAGGTCGGTGGGCGGCCTACCGGCCCCTACGTCGTCGGCGCCCTCAACGGGGATGTCGACAACTATCCCGAACTGCTCGCCCTTGAAGCTGTGTCGGTGCCGCCCGAAATCACCACCGACGCCAAGATCATCCCCACTCTCGTTTCCAGGTACCTCGGGGCGGGCGCCAGCATGGTCGAGGCGTTCCGTCGGGCGGTGGAGCGTATGGATGGCTCGGTCGGCATTGTCGCCAACGCCGCGGGTTCCCCCGACGAGCTCTTCCTGGCGTTGCGGGGCAGCGGCCAGAGCATCAATATCGGTTTGGCCGAGGACGCTTTCGTAATCGCCAGCGAACCCTACGGCCTGGTCGAGGAAACGAGCCATTATTTGCGCATGAACGGCGAGGGCGGCGGGCAGGTGGTCCGGTGCTCGCGCCGCGGCGCCGGGACACTGGCTGGAATTGACCGCTGGCGCTATGACGGTACCGAATTACCCATTTCGCCCGGCGAGGTAAAGACGGCTGAGATAACCACCAGGGACGTGGACCGCCGGGGTTTCAGGCATTTCCTGTTGAAAGAGATCTCCGAATCGCCGACCTCGGTCCGCAAGACCCTTCGCGGCAAACTCGTCGTGGGCGAAAACAACCGGCTCGTGGCCCGCTTGGGCGACGACGTCATACCTCCCGCGTTGCGCCAGGCCCTTTTGTCCGGCCGTGTCGAGCGCGTCCTGGTGGTGGGCCAGGGGACGGCCGCGGTGGCCGGTCAGGCCGTGGCCACCGCCATCGCCGCCGCGTTGCCCCACATCCCGGTGAGGGCGATGCCCGGAAGCGAGCTTTCCGGCTGGGGCCTCTCCGGCGCCGGGTTGCCCGACGACATGTCCACCGTGCTGGTCGTTGCCATCAGCCAATCGGGCACCACGACGGACACCAATCGCACCGTCGACCTGGTGCGCGCCCGCCGGGCGCACGTCGTGGCCATCGTGAACCGTCGCAACAGCGACCTGGTCCAGAAGTCCCACGGCGTGCTCTATACCTCGGACGGGCGCGACATCGAGATGAGCGTGGCGTCCACCAAGGCCTTTTATTCTCAGGTTGCGGCCGGCCAGCTCTTGGCATGCGGGTTGGCCATTGCGGCGGGCACTGCCAGCGCGACGTGGTCGGACGAAATCCTGGGCGCCTTGCGCGAGATGCCTTCGTTGATGGAAAAAGTCTTGGCCCAACGGGGCGAAATAGCCCGGATCGCTTCGGAGCTGGCCCCGGCCCGCCGTTCGTGGGCCGTGGTCGGCAGCGGTCCCGACCGCGTCGCCGCCGCCGAAGTGCGGATCAAGCTGTCGGAGCTGTGTTACAAGGCGATCGCCCTCGACGGAGTCGAGGACAAAAAGCACATCGATCTTTCGGCTGAGCCCCTTGTCATCGTGTGCGCCCCCAGCGCTCGGGGGTCAAATGCCCGTGACATCGCCAAGGAAGTCGAAATTTTCCGCGCTCACAAGGCCGCCCCCGTCGTCATCGTGGCCGAAAGCGAAAGAGGCACCATAAACGCCGACGTCGATGTCATCGGCGTCCCGGCCTGCCACCCGCAACTGGCCTTCGTGCTGGCTGCGATGGCCGGGCACATCTTCGGCTACGAAGCCGCCCTGGCCATAGACGGCCAGGCGCGGCCCTTGCGGGCGGCGCGTTCTCTCCTCGAGAGCGCCACCTGGGGCACGGGCGCGCCCGTCCTGGAGGAGTTCGCACCGGCGCTGGCGGCGGCGGCCGCCCCGGCCCTGGCCGGCCTGCGCCGCGGTGCCTATGACGGCCACCTCAACGCGTCGACGGCGGCCCAGGTCACCTCGTTGCTCCGCTACGCCACCGGGGCACTGCCCGTGGAGAGCTACGAGGCCGAGATGGGAAAGGTCGGTACCCCGAGGGCGGTCACCGAGGACCTCGTCGTCGCCTTGGGCAAGGCCATCGACGAGCTCACCCGACCCATAGACGCCATAAAGCATCAGGCCAAGACGGTCACCGTCGGGATTTCGAGAAGCGAAGACTCTCTCTTGAGGGCCCCCCTGGTGGCCGAGACCCTGGCGGCCGGGGCGACGGTCGAGTCGCTCGGTTACCGCGCCCTGCGCACGCTCGCCGCTCTCGGACCGGCCATCGAGGAGGTGCTCGGCTACACCCGCTACCTGGTGCAAGTGCAGGCGCCGGGCCCCTTCGGCGCCGCCGCCGGCTTGGACGGGGCCACGATAGAGGTACTGGACCGCGGCGGCATCGCTCTGGGCATACAGTCCCGAACCGCCACCGACAATGCCCTGCGGGGCACCAAACACCGTGCCGCCGAAAAGAGGGAGGTCACGGTGTTCAAAGGCCTTCACGACGGCCGCACCGGCATCATGGTCCCTGAGGTCAAGGACGGCCAGGTGACCGGCATAACCCTGCTGCACGCCCGGTTCGCGCCGATTTTGGGACCGGAGGCCGCCAAGGAGGTGCTGCGGGCCTACCAGGGCCGTTACACCGCTCTGGTTGACGCCGTCACCGAGGCCCACCCCCGCTTCGATGACGAGGTCCTGGGCCGCGTCCCGATGATCGAACTTCTGACCGAGCCGGTCGCCATCCTGGCCCGGCATTGGTCGGCTTGAGCCAGCCCCGTCCGCGGTGCTAGACGAAGCTGGCCCGGCCGTAGGGGCACCCGTTGGCCTCGGCCTGGACCTGGTCGACATCGTGCGGTTCGGTGCCGTTCTCTCCCGGCGTCCCTCGGCGTCCCGGCGTCTTTTCACCGAGGGCGAGCGGGCTTATGCCGCCACCCTGGCCAACCCCGTCCCCTCTCTGGCGGCTCGCTTCGCGGCGAAGGAGGCCGTCATGAAGGCGCTCGGGGTGGGCCTGGGTGCTTTTGCGTTCACCGAGGTCGAGATACAGCGCCAGCCCAGCGGCGCACCGACCCTGGTCCTGGCGGGCCGGGCGGCCCAGCTGGCGGCCGAGCAGGATGTCCGGTCGTGGCTCGTCTCTCTGACCCATACCGACACCGCGGCCGCGGCCGTAGTGATCGCTCTTTCATGATCCCCGTCCTGTCCCCCGAGGAGATGGCGGCGGTCGACCGCCAGGCGGTCGAACCCGTTGAGGTTCTTATCGGGCGGGCGGGCGCGGCGGTCGCCCGGCGGGCGGCCCGCATCCTGTCGGGCGTGTACGCCAAGCGCATCGTTGTGGTGGCTGGTAAAGGCAATAACGGCGCCGACGGCCGCGCTGCGGCCGCGCTGCTTTCCGGCCAGGGCGCGCAGGTCCAGGTGCTGGAGGCGGCCGACCTCAGGCCGGGCCAGCCGCTGCCGGCGGCCGACCTCGTGATCGACGCCGCCTACGGCACCGGCCTGCAGCGGGCCTACCTACCGCCCTCCCCTGGGCGTTCGCCGGTGCTGGCGGTCGACATACCTTCGGGAGTTTCCGGCCTCACGGGGGAAGTGATCGAGGGCGGCCGTGCCATGCCGGCCCTGGTCACGGTCTCCTTTGCCTCGCTCAAGCCGGGGTTGTTGCTCGGCTCCGGGCCCGACCTGACGGGCGAGGTGGAGGTCGCCGACGTAGGGCTCGGGGCCCTCGTCGATGCGTCCGTCCGGTGCTGGCTGGTCGGCGACCTCGACGTGGCCGCCCTCCTGCCCCTCCGCCCCCGCGAGGCGCACAAATGGCAGGCGGCGGTCCAGGTGGTGGCCGGTTCCCCGGGCATGACCGGCGCCCCGTGGCTGGTGAGCCGGTCCGCCCTGCGCGCTGGGGCCGGCTACGTGCGCCTGTCCATGCCCGGGGTCGACCCATCCGTCCTCCCACCGGGGGAGCTGGTCCACTTGCCGGTACCGGCGTCGGGGTGGCACGGACAGGTCCTGGACGCGCTTTCACGGGTCAAGGCCCTGGTCGTTGGGCCCGGCCTCGGCCCCGTCACGGGCCACAGCACCGGCCCCGCCCTGCCCGGGGGCGAAGTCGGCCTACTGGTTGCCGCCGCCCCCGTACCCACTGTCATCGATGCCGATGGCCTCAACGCCGTAGGCAGTCTGGAAGGTTTGCGGACCATCGTGGCCAGGCGTTCGCAGCCGACGGTGATAACTCCCCACACGGGCGAGTTCACCCGCCTGGCCGGTCATCCCCCCGGGCCGGACCGCCTGGCGGAGACGCGCGCCGCCGCCGCTCGCAGCGGCGCCATCGTGCTCCTGAAGGGCTCGACGTCGGTGATCGCGGCTCCGGACGGCCGGGCGCTGATGGCGGCCTCCGCCGACGCCCGGCTGGCGACGGCGGGGACCGGCGACGTCCTCTCCGGCATCATCGGGGCCTTTTTGGCCCGTGGGGTGCCGGCCTTCGAAGCGGCGGCGCTGGCCGCTCACGTCCATGGCCGGGCGGCGGGGACCGGCTACCGAGAAGGCCTGGTCGCCAGCGACTTGCCCGACCTGGTGGCGGCATGGCTGTCGGAGCTCCGCCGGCTATGAGCGACTGTGCGCAGCCCGGGCCCCGGCTATGCCGACGGTGGGCTACCCTGCTCGTGTGGGCGAAGGCCACGACCTCGTCCGGGAGCAATCTCCGGTTACCCCCTTGCTCCGGTTGGCGGAAGACGCTTCTGCCTGCACCCGTTGCCGCCTCGCCGGCGGCCGCACCCATGTCGTGTTCGGGATGGGCAACCCGGCCGCGGGACTGATGTTCGTCGGAGAGGGGCCGGGCGAACAGGAGGATCTCCAGGGCCTGCCGTTCGTCGGGCGCTCCGGGCAGCTGCTCGACCGGCTGGTTCTCGAGGAGATGGACCTGACCAGGGCAGACTTCTATATCACCAACACCGTGAAGTGCCGGCCCCCCGCCAACCGCGACCCTCTGCCGGACGAGATCGTGGCGTGCTCGCCCTACCTCGACCAGCAGCTGGAGCTGGTCGACCCGAGAGTGGTGGTCACCCTGGGCAACTTCGCCACCAAGCTGCT
>PMLI01000414.1 GCA_003158835.1 Acidimicrobiaceae bacterium | reverse complement strand
AGGCGGCGACGATCTCGGGCATCACCCAGGCGGCGATGATAAATGTGTTGAGAGCGCCGGTGAATAAGCGGTGCTTGCCTCTTTCCAGCAGGGCGATGAGGAACCCGAGGGTGTTCTGTCCGATTATGGCCGAGCCCAACACGAAGATGACGGTGAGCAACAGGGAGTGGACGAACAATGAGTCCGAGAACATGTGGGTGAAATTGCTGAAGCCGACCCACTTCGGGTGCGCCGCCCCCACCCCCGTCAGCGCCTTGTTGGTGAAGGCGATGTAGACGCTCCAGAGGATGGGACCGGCAAAGAACAGGAGCATTATGACCAGCGCCGGGGCGAGGGGGCCAAGCCATTGCAAGGTTGGCGTGGTGTGACGACGACTTTTCAGTCTCTGTGCCAACATAACCCTCCACAGAGCGACCGAGCCCCCCCGGAGGAGGGCTCGGTCGCAGTTCTAAGGCAGATAGCTACTAAGGAGCTAATGAAACTCGAACGTACAGTAGCCCGAGCTCACTCGTGGCGCGGCCTGGTTCAGGGGGCCGGCTCGACGGACTTGGCGGCGACCAGCGACGCCAGGTACTTGTTGTAGCTCGCCACGCCCTGGGCGGGGGTGGCCTGCCCGGTCATGACCTGCCCGGTGATCACCTGGATCTCGTTGGAGAGCTTCGGGTAGGCGGTGTAGGCGGGGCGGAAGTGGGTGAAGGGGACGAAGCTGGAGAACGCCGAGATCGACGCGCTGGACGCCTTATAGGAAGGCGCAGAAGCCACGTCGGCCCGGGTGGCGATCTGGCCGGCCCCGATGTCGTAGAACAACGAGTTCTGCTGGCTGAGGGCGATGGTGATGAAGTTGAACGCCATCTGCTTGTTGGTGGCGTGGGAGCCGACCGAGAGCAACCATCCCCCGGACATGCTCACCTTGCCGGCACCCTGCCCGTTTTCGGTGGGCATGGCGGCTTCACCCATCACCGAGCTCCACTGCGACCACGGGGCCACGCCACCCTTGGAGGCGGGGGCCCAGTCACTGGAGACCCAGCTGCCGTCGAGGTCGATGGCCAGCTTGCTTTGGGGCAGCTCCTGCTCGCC
The DNA here is from genome assembly GCA_003158835.1 of Acidimicrobiaceae bacterium. Taxonomy (GTDB): domain Bacteria; phylum Actinomycetota; class Acidimicrobiia; order Acidimicrobiales; family Palsa-688; genus Fen-671. The sequence goes on along the minus strand of PMLI01000414.1, from coordinate 2,318 downwards.
CACGGTCGAGCCCCAGTTGGGGTTCAGCGCGTTTTGCGGGGTGGCGGCCAGACCGTCACCGTAGAGCGTCTTGATGGCGCTGAGCGTGGACTGCCAGCCGGCCCCGGCCTTTTCCCACTTGTTGGTGGCGGTGTCGTACAGCGGGTTGTTGGTCCCGTACAGGAACATCTCGAACCCCTGCATGCTGCTGGCCTCACCCGTCCCGACGCCGGAGTAGACGTTGATGGGGATGATGCCGGGCTCGGCCTTCTTGATCTTCTGAGCGGCCGAAATGATGTCAGCCCAGCTCTTGGGCTGCCAGGGGACGGCGATCCCCGCCTTCTTGAGGAGGGTCTTGTTGTACCAAAGGCCGCGGGTATCGGTGCCCATGGACACCCCGTAGATCTGGCCGTTGACACCCTTGGCGGCGGCCTTGGCGGCGGCCGAGTACTGGCTCCAGCCCGACCACTTGGCGAGGTAGGAGTCCAGGGGGGCCAGGTAGCCGGCCGCGGTGTCACTGTTGACAAGGAAGGTGTCCTCGTACAGGATGTCGGGCGCCGTCGAGGCAGACTGGCTCATCAGGTCGAGCTTGGTGTAGTACGGGTTCTCCGGGGCGGCGATGGGCTCCAGGTTCACCGTCCAGCCCGGGTACGCCTTTTGGAACTGGGCCCCGGCCTTTTGCATGAGGGTGTTCAGGGTGATGTTGGTCCCATAGTTTTCATAGGCAACCTTGATGGTGCCCCCGGAGCTGGCGGCAACGGGCGGGGCCAAGGCTGTCAGCACCCCACTGGCGGTCAGCGCCACCATTGCCACACCGGACACGACGAACTTGCGACGCATAGTGTTTCCTCCCTCTGACCAGTGCCCCCCAGTGATGCCGGGCGGCCTCAGGATCGGTTCGGGGGTCAGGCTAAGTCAACCTGACTTAACAAATCAAGGCAGCCCACCACCAAATCGCGTCACCAGCACCGCTCTGGGCGCTAAGTTAGGCTTCTAATCTGACTTAACCGGTTCGCTTGGTAGGAGTCCGCCGTGGGCACAACCACGCCAGGTCAGAGCAGGGGCCGGTTCATGTTCAGCGGTGCGAACCTACTCAGAGTTGGCACCCGGGGCCGGGCGAACAAGTTCGCCCTTTGGTACGAGGAAAATCGGGCGCTCGTAAACCATGCTGCGATCTTGCGCCGCCGCCGTCGAATGTGGCGCCGTTGCCCGGCGCGTGATCGACAGGGTGGCGGAGTACCGAGCCGATGGCGCCGTCACGATCGCAAATGCGCGGCCGGGATCTAGCCGAAGGTGAAGTCGTAGGCCGCGATACCCGGTGTCATGTCGAGTTGCAGGAGGCTGCTCATCAGGCGGTCCCCCTCGACGAGCGGGTAGAGCCGCGGATAGCCGTCGACGGCGAAGTTGGCTATCCGGCGCCCCCCGAGCGTCTCGGCCACGGTCCCGCGGCCGCCGAGCACGATATAGGCGTCCTGGGCCTGGAAGTGCAGGCGCAGAGCCGCCCCGGCCCGGGCCAGAGCGTAGTTGCCGTTGTTGGACCAGACCCCCTGAAAAGAGACATAGTTCAGCGGGACCACCGGAGCAAAAGCGCACTTCTCGGTCCGGCCGAGCACCAGGTGCGTGCCCGCGTATAATTGCAACCCGAACAGGCCCAGATAGGTTTCGGGGGTCGTCGCCTCTTTCGGGGTCAGGTCGGCGACGTCGGTGCGGGGCGGGAGCCATTCACCATTTGCGGACAGGAGGTCGCGGATGAGGGACTCCGTCTGAGCGTAGTCGCCTTCGCCGGCATCCATATAGCGCAGTTGGCCCGTCTGGTCGATGAGGTACTCGCTCGGCCACTGTTGGTTCCCATACGACTCCCACGTCAGGTAGGAATCGTCGACCGCGACCGGGTAGCCCACCCCCAGGCTGCGGACCGCTCGCCGGACATTTCCGATAACACGTTCGAAGGCGAACTCGGGCGTATGCACGCCGATAATGACCAGCCCATAACGGGAATACGTCTTGTACCACGCCTCTAGATGGGGCACAGCCCTCTGGCAGTTGATGCAGGAGTAGGTCCAGAAATCGATCAGCACGACCTTGCCCTTGAGCGAGGCCAGTGACAACGGCCGGCCACCGGGGGTGTTGAGCCACTCGGTGATCTCGAGAAGGCGAGGGGCGGTGCCGTAGTCGGAGAGAACGGTGTTGGAGGCGTCGGGAAGGTCCGTCCCCGGGGGCGCGACGCGCTTGACGGCGTGCTCGCCGCTCAGCTGGCGCAAGCTGGAGACAATGGAGGGGCTGGCTTCGATCCGGGAGTCAAAGGCGTTGGCATAGCCCGGCAGATCCCTCTGGAGCGG
>PMLI01000137.1 GCA_003158835.1 Acidimicrobiaceae bacterium | reverse complement strand
ATCGACCCTGGGCAAGATAATCCTCCACCTGATATCCGCTTCAGGCGGCCGAGTCATGTTCGACGGCAACGACGTCACCACCCTGAAACCAAACCAATTGCGCGACTATTAACAGAAGGTGCAGGGGGTGTTCCAGGACCCCTTCAGCTCTTACAACCCGTTGTACAAAGCGGACCGTGTGTTCGAGATGGTGCGTCAAGAGTACTTCCGGCACCTCTCACCGCCGGAATGGGACGCCAAGGTCCAGCTCGCCCTGGAGACCGTGGCTCTCAACCCGGCTGATGTCATAAACAAGTTCCCGCACCAGCTTTCCGGCGGCNNGATCATCAGCATGCTCGATGCCTCCACTCGCGTGGACGTGCTCAACATGCTGGTCGGGCTGAAGCGCAAAGGCCTGGCTGTTCTTTTCATCACCCACGACCTCTCCCTCGGCAACTACATCAGCGACCGCACCGTCATCCTGCGCTACGGCGCCGTGGTAGAGATGGGGGACACCGAAAAAGTCTTCGGTAACCCCCAGCACTCGTACACCAAGCACCTTCTCACCGCCGTTCCGCAGCTGCACCGGAAGTGGCAGGCGGTCGATGACGACCGGCCCGCTGCCGCCGGAGCCCCCAACGGGCCGGCCGGGCGCGCCCAAGGGGCGCAGGTTTCCACGTTTGGGGCCGACGCCTCCTCCGCCGACGCGTCCCCCCGCTACTCGAAGAGCTCGCTCCACCCGCTCAAGGCGGGCGCGCCCTCAGCACCGTCCGGCCCGCGCCCGAGCCTCATGGAGATGGAGGACCAGTCCTGGCAATCCCGCTTCCATATCGGAGGGGGGCCGAGCATCGCGTCCGTATTGGCCCGCAACGCCCCTCCGGAGCTGGTGCAGTTCGAGGAGGGCCACTTCGTGGCCGTTGAAGAGTAAGGCAAGCAGTACATGACAGCGATCAAGATCCTCGGCCAGCAAGAGCTGCCCAACATTCCCTGGGAAGACCGCCCCGCCGGTAGCAGCGGGCCGCTATGGCGTTACTCCCGCAACCCGGTGGTACCCCGGGACCTCATCCCCACGTCCAACAGCATCTTCAATAGCGCCATCGTCCCTTATGAGGGCCGCTTCGCCGGCGTTTTCCGCTGCGACGATTGGGCCCGGCGCATGGAGCTGCACACCGGCTTCTCGGGCGACGGCCTCGAGTGGGACATCACCCCCGAGCGGCTCGAGTTCATCTCCGATGACTCCGAGATCGGCAATTTCGTCTACGGCTACGATCCCCGGGTCGTACGCATCGACGACCGCTACTACGTGACTTGGTGCAACTGGTACCACGGCCCCACCATCGGTGTGGCCTGGACGGACGACTTCATCTCCTTCCACCAGGGAGAAAACGCGTACCTGCCGTTCAACCGCAACGGCGTGCTCTTCCCCCGCAAGATCAACGGCCGCTTCGCCATGCTGTCCCGCCCGTCCGACAACGGGCACACGCCGTTTGGCGACGTCTTCTACAGCGAGAGCCCCGACCTGTGCTTCTGGGGGCGCCACCGCCACGTGATGAGCCCCGTTGCCAACTCCTGGCAGGCGACCAAGGTGGGCGGGGGCCCGGTCCCCATCGAGACCTCCGAGGGCTGGCTGCTCGTCTACCACGGGGTCCTCACCTCGTGCAACGGCTACGTCTACAGCGCCGGCGTGGCCCTGCTGGACCTGGACCAGCCGTGGAAAGTGCTGGCCCGCTCGGCGCCCTACATACTGTCACCGCAGACGCCGTACGAGTGTGTGGGGGACGTGGCCAACGTCGTCTTCCCGTGTGCCATGCTCTGTGACGAGCCGACCCAACGCCTGGCCATCTACTACGGTGCGGCCGATACCGTTACGGCCCTGGCGTTCGGCTACGTTCCCGAACTGGTTGACTTTGCGAAGGAGCATTCGCTCGCCGGCTGATGTGCGAGGCTTGAGGCATGCGTTTTGTCGTAGTAGGAGCAGGAGCTGTGGGCGGCGTCGTAGGGGGCCGGCTGTTCGAGTACGGCCACGATGTCGTCCTCGTGGCGCAAGGTGACCATGGCCGGGCGATCGCGGCCGCCGGGCTGACGCTGGCGTCGGCTACAGGCGTGGTGGTCCTGCCGGTGCCGGTCACCGGCTCGGCCCATAGCGTCGACTGGCGGGACGACGACGTGGTGCTTCTGGCGGTGAAGAGCCAGGACACCGAGTTGGCGCTGCGGCAGTTGAGCGCCTCCGCCCCTAGGTCGGTCGCCATCGTGTGTATGCAAAACGGGGTCGCCAACGAGCCCACCGCCCTGCGCCGGTTCGCCCGGGTCTACGGCGTCTGTGTCATGTGCCCCGCCAGCCATCTCGAGCCCGGGGTCGTAGTGGCCAGTTCCTCGCCTGTCACCGCTCTGCTCGACATCGGCCGGTACCCCTCGGGTTCCGACGACGTCGCCGAGGCCGTGGCGGCGGCGCTGTCGTCGAGCACTATGGAGTCGATCGTCCGGCCCGACATCATGCGCTGGAAGTACACCAAGTTGCTCCGGAACCTGGGTAATGCTGTCGACGCCATCTGCGGGCCAGGCTATCGGGAGACCCGTCTGGCCCAACTGGCGTGGGAGGAAGGGGAGGCCTGCCTGCTCGCCGCCGGGACCGACTACGCCTCCGTCGCCGAGGACCGGGCTCGCCGCGGCGACCGATTGCACCCTGGCGATGATGTCAGCGGTTACCCCCGGGGCGGCAGCTCGTCGTGGCAGAGCCTGGCCCGGGGCCAGGGGACGATCGAGACCGACTACCTCAACGGTGAGATCATCCTGCTCGGGCGGCTCCACGGGGTGCCTACCCCGGTCAACGAGCTCTTGCAGCGGCTGGCTGATCAGATGGCCCGTGACCGGGTCGCGCCCGGCACGATGAGCCCTGACGACGCGCTCGGTCTTCTGGGCTATCCCCCGGCGCCGGCCAGGTACAGCACGGAGACCTCGTAGGGGGCCAGCACGAGGCGGCTGACCGTGGCGCCGTCGGCCGAGAGTACGGACCGGCCATCGGTCACCAAGCCGGCCGTGACGGTGCCCGGGGAGAGGTTGAGGGCCACGAAGGCGTCTCTCTCGCCCACCGACAGGCCCCCGACCATCACGCGCGGGTCCTCGACGCGCAGCGGCCGGCTCACTCCTGCCGCCGTGGCCAGGGCCGAGTACAGGCGCCACGTCGGCTCGGGGTTGGCCCCGGGGCGCTGCGCCGCCATGTGCTCGATGGGGTACGTGCACAGGACCATGGCTCCCTTCCCGGTCGGTTGGCGCAGCAGCGCGGGCCGGCCCCGGCCGTCCACGGCCAGGACCTCGGCGCCGTCGGGATCCACGGGGAGATAGGCGCGGGCGTTGTCGTTGCCACCTACAACGAAGGTGATCGTCGTGCCCGGGGCAAGTTCGCCCAGGGTGGCCACCATCTCGAGAGTGACCTCGGCGTCTCCGATGGGATCGACGACGCCATAGCGGAGGCGCTGCTTGACCCCGAAAGCCTGTTCCAGCCACGGCATCCACGGTCCTCGCTGGCCGGGCTGGCTACCGGCGAAATAGGACGCGAAAACAGTGGCCCCGTCGCCGGCGAGCGTCATCGCCAGCTTCATACCGGGCGCGGTGACGAGCTTGGCGCAGGGCAGCAGGTAGAGCTTGGCCCGAGCCGGAGCAGCCCCGGCCGCCACCAGATCCCGTTCCCGCACCAAAGCGACCGGGAGGTCCGCTTCCCGGGCGGCGATGTACGACTGGTACAGATTGGCGTGCACGTCGCCCCGGTGGATGAGCGACCAGGACGGTTCTGTGTGCTCGAACAGCTCGGGCACCCAGAGGGCCACCTCGCTGGCGACGCGCTCCCATCCGGCGTCGGTCAGTTCGGACAGGAGAGCGGAAAACCGGGCCAGCTCGCCCAGCTGAGGTTTGGGGCGGCCGGCCGAGTCGGTGATCCCGAAATGCATTTCGAAGGGGTGGTGCGTGTACGGCTCCTGTTCGGCCAGGTCGTCGTAGTCGCAGTTGTTCCAGGCCAGCCAGCCCCGGGCGCCGGCCAGGAGGCTCGAATGGAGGACCTGGCGGTAATAGTGGGCGGCATTGTCGGGGGAAACGAAGTCCGACGAGAGACCGAACTCCTCGAGGACGACCGGTTTGCCGAAAGAACTGCACAGCTCACAGGCGAAGGCGCCGGCCAGCATCTGGCGGACCGGGTCGTCCGACATCGGGTACGAGTGGGGCCCGAGGAAGTCCACCAGGGGGCTCAGGCGGCGCAACGAGAAGCCGTTGTCATTGCCGGTGGCCTCGATGCCCCACGCCCCGTCGCCCACGCTGACCGGCTGGTGCGCACCGGCCGAACGCAGGGCCTGGATGAGCAGGCGCGCCCACGATGTGACCGAAGCCTCGTCCCCGCCCCGGCCGTAAAGGGGCATTTCGTTGCTCAGCAGCCAGGCCGCGATGGCCGGGTGGGCCGCCGTCTGGCCGGCGACCTCGGCTACGAACCAGGCCTGCTGCGCCACCAGCCACACGTCCCGGTACAGGTCCCGGTCGCCCCGCCAGACCGGGTCCCAATTGGCGCCGGACATGTGGCCGACGATGAACGTGGGGATGGTCCTGATGCCCGCCTGCTGGTGCAGGTCGAGGAAATCGATGAAACACGCCATGACGTCTTCGTCGAGAACTTCGGGGCGGGGGACGAAGTCGGGCCAATAGCAAAAAGAGCGCGTCAGGGTGCAACCGTGTTCGGCCAACACCGCCAGTTCCTGGCGGACCACGTCACGGTCGTAATTGACCCACATGCGGGGACCACCCCGGCGGGACCAGAAGTTGACGCCCACCCACGGTTCTTGGGGCCACCCCTGGTCGACGGCGGCTACAGAGCTCATTTCCCGGCCTCCTAAGCGGTGTTCGTCGATAGGGGCTCAACGATTTGGGCCCACAGATTTGAGTTCACAGATTTGAGTTCACAGATTTGGGCCCATGGCGCGGGTGGCGGCCAGCAGCGCCACTACGAGCGGGGCCGGGGAAGCCGGGCTGCTCGAAGTCTGGGGCACGAAGAGGCTACCCACGAAGAAGCGCAGCCCGGGCATTTCGATCACCCGGGGCTCGCCCTCCGGCCCGGTGCCGCTGACCACGAGCCCGGCCCGGGCCAGGTCGCTCAGGTAGTCGGGGTTCAACCCGAAATCGCAGTAATAGCGCTCGGTCGTCTCGGCGCGGCCGTAGGCGGTGGCGGCGACCGACCCCTCCACGAGTTGCACCCGCATCACCTGTCCCTTCAGCGAGCACGACAGGGGGGTGACGACAAGGCGTTTGCCTGCGGGGTCGATCTCGGCGTGGCCGGCGTCGTCGTAACCGAGGATATGGCGGGCTATTTCCAGCACCATGTGCTGGAAGCCGCCACAGGTCCCGAGCACGGGGACGTCGGCCTCCCGTGCGTAGCGGATGGCAGCGAGGGCGCCATCGGTGTTGATATAGGGACTTCCGGGCGCGATCAGAAGGCAGTCGAAGGCCTCGAGGGCACCGATGCCGCGGCCAGCCAGTTGATCGGTCCCGGTCCATGTTCCCATGGCGGGCGAACCGACGACGGCCGAGGCGTGGGCGAAGGCGGCGTCGGTGGCCCGGTGAGCCTCATGGGCGGGGTTGTAGTCCCCGACGATCCCGACCCTGATCACCTTCAGCAACCTACTCCGGCCGCTTCACGGTGTGGCGTTGCCGAGGTAGGCGGCGTCCCCGTAGGCGTACACGTGGCCGGCCGAATCGAGCAGGTAGTACCCTCCGCCACCGACGCTCGGGACCATGTCCGTAATCGGTGCCGGCGGCGGCGTCCCACCCAGACCTCCGTAGAAGGGCGCACCAAAGGAGAAAATTCCTCCGTCAGTTGCCACCATGCGGTACCCCTTGCCGCCGGCACCGGCCGTGATGGCGACGACAGGGTTGGTTAACGGGGCGGTGGCCATAGATCCGTCAAAAGTGGCGTCCCCGAAGGAAAACAGGCCTCCATCGGAAGCGACCAGCCAGTAGCCGTGGCCCGTGGCCGTCGCCGCTATCCCGACTACCGGATCGTTGAGGTCCTGATTGCCCAT
>PMLI01000042.1 GCA_003158835.1 Acidimicrobiaceae bacterium | reverse complement strand
CCTGACCAGGAGCCCATGGAGCGGCTCGTTTCGGGCCTCAGCCGCTCTCACGCTCACCAGCTCGCCCTCGACCAGGTGAGCGGTGCCTCTCCCGAGCTGGCCCGGCCGACCAGAGAGGTCGAGGTCCAGACCGCAAAGGGCGGCGGTCCCGGGTCACGACGACCGGAAAAGGGGCGGCCACCCCATCACCCGCCGGTCTACCTCACCGATGAGATCGGCCCCCGGCCCCCGGGCGGTACCGGCCGGCGCCGATGGGACAAAGCTGCCCACGCCGTCGAGTCCTACCGCGCCCGCCACACCGTGACCGATCCAGAGCGCGCCCTCGGCCCTGCGCCGAAGGACGACCGGTGGCGCCTGGTCGAGCACCGCGCCGCCGCCCGTCTCATCGAGCGGGCCCGCACAGAGCACGCACGGGAGCGCTCGATCGGAGAGGATATGGGCCGATGAGCCTCAAGAGGGCCAAACCCGTGACCGTCGTGCCCAACCCCCCTTCGTGGCGCGGCCTGTTCCTCGGGGCGCCCATCTATCCTCCCCACTACCCGCTTTGTGCCGGGCCCGAGGAGGCGGTACTCGTGCTGGGGCCGCCCCGGTCCGGCAAGACGACCTCGCTGGTCGTACCGAACCTGCTCACGGCGCCGGGAGCTCTCGTCACCACCTCGACCAAGACCGACGTCCTGAGCTACAGCGCCAAGGCCAGGGCCGGGCGCGGCCGCACCTGGCTGTTCGATCCCTCCGGGACGGTCGGGCCCGGCGGGCTGACGCCTCTTCGCTGGTCGCCGGTCACCGGCTGCGAGCGATGGGAGGTGGCCGTCGGCCGGGCCCACGCCATGGCGTCCGCCGCCCACCCGGCCCGGGGCCTGGCCTATGCCGACCACTGGACCGAACGGGCCGAAGCCCTGCTGGCGCCGCTGTTCCACGCCGCCGCCCTCGGCGGGCGGACCATGGCGCAAGTGCTCCGGTGGGTGCAACGGCGCGACGTCACCGAAGCGGTCGAGCTGGCGGATCGCTCCGGGGGCCACGAGATGGCGGCCGACGCCATCGAAGGCGTGATCGAGACCGAGGAGCGGGAGCGGTCAGGCATCTTCTCGACCGCCGCCAACATCCTCGCCGCCTACCGCCTGCCGGCGGCGCTCGAGTCGGCCAACGAGCCGAACTTCGACCCCCAAGCGTTCGTGCGCTCCTCAGACACCGTATATATCTGCGCTCCGGCCTCCGAGCAGGAGCACTTGGCCCCTTTGGTGGTCGCCTTCCTGGAGTTGGTGAAGCGGGCCACCTACGCCCGAGAGACCGGCTGGCCCCCGGTCTTGTTCGTCCTGGACGAGGTGGCCAACATCGCCCCCCTGCCGGGGCTGCCGGCACTCGTCTCGGAGGGCGGGGGTCAGGGCCTGGTCACCCTGGCCTGCCTCCAGGATCTGTCCCGGGCCCGGGCCCGCTGGGGAGCCGCCGCCGACGGCTTCTTGACCCTGTTTGGGACCAAGCTCCTACTGCCCGGTGTCGCCGACCTCTACACCCTCCAGCTCGTCTCCGCTCTGGCCGGGGAGAGGCAGGTGACACGGACCAGCGTCACCGAGTCCGGACATCCCCTGGCACCCCTGTGGGGAGGCCAGTACGCAATCGGCACCACGACGCACACCGAGCGGGTCCCGGCCATGCGGGTGGACGAGATCTCGACCATGAGACAGGGGACAGCACTGATGATCGGACCGGGTGTGCTGCCCCGCCAAATCGGCCTGGTGCCGGCCTGGGAGCGACCGTGGCGAACAGTAATCGAGCGAGCCGGGGCCGCCGGCGTCTAGCGGTCAGGCCTTTGCCGCGTCACGGAGGACTTTGTAGGTGGCGAAAAGCGGGCTCGATCCAGCCTCAGGCCCCAGCGCTCCCTGAACGACGTGCCAGGCCCGGTCGAGCCCGGCCCGCCCTTCGCCGGCGGCGGAGGCTTCCAAGCCGTCGCCCAGCAGGCGTTCGTCTTTCGGCAGGGCCAGGAGCCCTTGGCGGACGGCCCGGGTGGCGTCGCCATGCCGGCCGCCCGCCAGGCAACGCACGGACAGTTCGTGCGCCACATCAGATATAACAGCCTCCATGTGCGGCACGAGCAGCTCGTCCCACGCCCAGCTGTAGGCCTTGGCCGGTACGTCCTGGAAGGGCTGGCCCCGCACCAGCGCCAGCGCCCGCTGCAAGAAGCCCATCGACTCGGCCCCGGGAACGGTCCGGCCAGCCTCGACCAGTGCTTCGAACTCCGCCCAGTCGCAGGCAACGGTGCCGGCCAGCTGGTAGCCGCCGGCTGCGTCGGGGAGCTGATCGGGCCCGAGGCAACGCCGGAGACGGGAGACCTGCTCGTGGACACGGGCCAGTGCGACGTCGCCTTGGGCCGGGTCGTAGGGCCACAGCACGGTCCGCAGGCGCTCAGCCGGCACCGGGCGGTCGCGGTGGGTGGCCAGGTAGGCGGCCAGCTCGACCAGGCGTGCCCGGCTCGGCACCTCGGCCCAGCCGGCGTACCTCACCGGGCCCATAACATCGACGCGCGGCGACGTTGAGATCGACGGGGATCCCGCTTCAAGCTTGGGCGGTACCGCCAGCGCCTGGGGCTCGTCTTCCAGAATCGTGGCCCGCGGCAACTCGGGCGCTTTGCGCGGCCGAGGGGGTGCAGTGACGAGCACCGGGCTCGGTGGGACTACCGGCGCGGCGACGGCGAGCCGGCCCGCGTCGGACCAGGCTTGGTCTGCGGCCACGAGTTGCAGCCGGGCCAATTGGCGGGGCCGTCGTGGGGACTTCATCAAGGAGACGAGGACCAGGACGGCAATGACCGTGGCGCCGGCCGCGATGCCGCCCGTCACATAGGGTCGTGTGCCGAGCGACAACTGTGAGCGCGTGCTGAGGCTGCCGTTACCGTAGTTAGTAACGGTCCCGTCGTAGCCCTCGTCCGGTCGCCAGAAGCGGTCACCGGAGACGACGTGCTTACCTTCAAGAGCAACTGGCCGGGCGCTGAGCTGGCCGACGTAACCGACTGTCGTCTTCACGACCCGGAAGGGGACCACCAATAGGAAGTCCAGCTCCCCTCCGCAGCCCTGGGAGCAGCCGCTGGCGAGCAACGCCCCACCGCACGACACCTCACTTTCGAAGGTGCCGGAAGGGGAGCGCAGGAAGAAGCACTCGTCGGGGACAGAGTCGCTCGGGTCATCGTCAGCCGCCCCGAGGAAGCTGATCGGCTGGCCGTAGGCCTTGTCGACGATGTTGAGCGCTTGGGCGAGAAGAGCAGAGCTGTTCGACACTGCATGCCCGTCGACGAACGC
>PMLI01000124.1 GCA_003158835.1 Acidimicrobiaceae bacterium | reverse complement strand
GTCGCCGCCGCGTTGGTGATCGCGGCCGCGGCGGTGGCCGGTGCCGGCATCAGTCATGCCGTTTGGCCCTCCAGCCGGTCGGCGAACCTGGCGGTGCCGGGGAGTACGGTTCCTACCACCAATGGCAGCACCGGGGGCAATGCCAGCACCGGGGGCAATGCCAGCGCCGGGGGCAATGGCAGCACCGGGGGCGCGGGCAGCGGTAGCGGAGGGACCGGAACGGTACCGGGGCCGGGGACAAACTACGGCACCTCCCCCTACTCTTACGGCAACGGCTCAGGCGGCAGTGGCCCGGGTACCACCCAAGGTGCGGGCGCACCGTCGGATGTCTCCGCTATCGCCGCCAAAGTCGACCAGGCGATCGTCGATGTCAACACGACCCTCAACTACCAGGGCGCCGAGGGAGCGGGTACGGGGATCGTGCTCACCTCAAACGGCGAGATCCTCACTAACAACCACGTGGTTGACGGGGCGACAAAGATAAGTGTGACCGACGTGGGCAATGGCAGGACCTACTCTGCCACGGTGGTGGGTTACGACCTCAGCCGCGATATCGCCGTCCTCCAGCTCCAAGGGGCTTCAGGCCTGAAGACGGTAAAACTGGCCATGTCCGCGCCGTCCATCGGTGAGGCCGTCGTAGCCATCGGCAACGCCGGTGGCGCGGGAGGCTCACCCACCAGCGCGGGCGGGTCGATCACGGCCCTGGACCAGTCGATCACCGCGTCTGACCAGCTCACCGGGTCCAGCGAGCAGCTCTCAGGCCTCATCGAGGTCAATGCCAACGTTGAGGCCGGCGACTCCGGTGGGCCATTGGTCAACGCGTCCGGCCAGGTCATCGGCATGGACACGGCGGCGTCGCAGGGCTTCGCGTTTTCGTCGCAGGGAAATGCCGGCTTTGCCATCCCCCTCAGCGGGGCGCTCACGATAGCCAAGAAGATCGAGGCCAGTCAGGCCAGTGCGACCGTTCACATAGGCTCGACAGCCTTCCTGGGTGTCCTCGTCGGCTCGACCAATGAGAGCCCGTACTACGGGCAGTTCAGCGGCGGGACCGGCCTGGGGGGCCCCGGCGTAGCGGTCAGCAACGTCGTAAACGGCGGCCCGGCGCAATCAGCGGGCATCGGCCCCGGCGACACGATCGTTTCAGTGGATGGCCACGCCGTCACTTCGCCGTCGCAGCTGACCCAGTTGCTCATTCCTCATCACCCGGGCCAGAAGGTGAAAGTTGGCTGGGAGGACCAGGCCGGCCAGTCGCACACGGCCACGGTGACCTTGGCTAGCGGCCCGCCGGCGTAGCCTGTCCCGGGCGGAGAACAGCACTATCACCACCAAGGCCGGCCCCGGCGGGGGCCGGCCTTGGTGGTTTCTGGGTGACCGGTAGTGGCCGGCGCTTTTCCAGGACGTCCTTAACCTGGCGAGCCGCACCGGCGACGCCGTCCCCGGTCAACTCGTGTTCCCAGAACCGGAGGGACAACCAGCCCGAGCCCGACAGGAGCCGGTCGGTGTCTTCGTCGCGATGACGGTTGCGAGCGATCTTGTCCGGCCAGTACCAACCGTTGACGTCGTGCCGGCGGCGGCCATGCTCGAGACAACCGTGCCAGAAACAGCCGTCTACAAAAACGGCCACCCGTTCGCGAGTGAAAATGATGTCGGCTTTCCGGCGCAGCGTCGGCACAGGTGCCAGGTGGAGGCGATAGCGCAGCCCGAGAGCGTGCAAGGCTCGCCGCAGGGCCATTTCGGGAGCGGTACCTTCCCGGCGTTGGATGCTCATCCGCACGCGTACAGCCTCGGTGGAGGCGAACGGTTGGCGCCAGCGCTCCGGCACAGAAAGTGACTTTACCGTGCCCATGGCTCAGCCCCACAAACGTGACCCATTGTCGGCTAACTCCGGCGGTCCGGGCTCCCGGTGATAAGCGCAGGGCCGGTTAGAGGCCGCCCCGTATTTGGCGCTGGGAAATTAGGCCTTGGGGCTGAACTACAAACTGGACGCAGGTCTGCTAATGCGGCTACCTGGACGCCCCCCGTCCCCTGGGAACGGGCGCCCAATAGGGTCTACCTGCGCCTGAATACACCGATGGCGCCCCTAAGGGCGCCATCGGCGGAGCAGACCGAGCGGCGGATCTCAGATCCGCTCTACGGAGCAGGCGGCGGGTTCCCGCTCCGGGAATGAGAGTACACGTTTACCGAGCCTTTGCCAAGTGTGTATACGGGCTTTTGGTAGCGCTTCGCTTTGCTTGCCCCTTATGCCCCCAGTTTGAGAAGAATTCGACCCTTTTGCGCTGTCGTCCTACCACGCTGAGTGGGGAAATGGGGGCCGAGAGGGCCCGGTGCCCCGGACAACCCGCGTCTTGCTCAACCAGGCCGGTCCGGGCTCACAGGCGACGGTCCCGGCTGCCACGATCTACGCTGGCCATGCCCCGGCGTCCAGGAGGTACTAGCCAATGACGAGCAACAGGCAGCAGCCCGCGCCCATGGTCCCGGAAGGCACCAGCAGAAAGCGCCCTTTGCCAACGGCCGGTCCGGCTCGGTCCCGGCCCGGGGCTCCCGGGTGGGTCAAGCGAGCAGGTGTGGTCGCTTTGGCGGCGCTCACGTCGTTTGCCTTGGTCACCACCGAAGGGGTCAGCTTGCCAGCCCCGGCTGTCGCCCAGCCGGCGCCTCGGGGGCCCGGCTCCCCGGATGCGATCGTCGTCGCTCGCGACGCGTCGTCGGTAACCAACAGCCCGGGTACCAAGGCCGTCGGGCTCCAGTTCTCCCCCGAGACGGTTATCGTGCCGGCGGCCACCGGGGCGGCCACGTTGCGCTCCGTCTCGCCGGACGCTTCCATCTATACATTTTCCGCCCGCACGGGAGTGCTGGCGAGGGTGAAGGCGGGGAGCGTCATGCTCCTCCAAGGCTTGGCCGTGCGCGTCGTCACCAGCGCCGTCGCGCAGGGGGCGGGCCTCGTTGTCACCACTACTCCCGCGTCCATTACGGACCTGATCGCCAACGGCACCCTTTCCTGGGACACGCCGGTGGACTTTGCCGACGCTCTCGCCCTCCAGGGCCCGGCGGTGCCCGACGAGAACGCCGCGCTGGCGGCGGTTACCGCCAGTAAGAGCGTCCCGGCGCCCTTGTCGACGCCGTTGCCGGCCCAGGCCTCCCGGTTAGGGTTCGCCGCGCTCGGCGGGCACGGGGTGACCCTCAAGGGCAAAGCCGGGACCTATGACTATTCGATCGCGTTCAAACAGGCCGGCAGTGCCCTTTCGATGACGATCACCCTAAGCAAGTCTTCGCCCGTCGAAGTCTCGGCCACCGTGAGCGGCACCCTGGACAACCTCACCACCGCCGGGGGCATTACGGTCCACCAGGGCCACCTTGGTTCGGCGAAGGTGCAGATGAACAACCTCAATGGTCAGTTCACCCTGTCCTACGAACTCAAGCCGTTGACCGCCTTTGGCTTGGGAAGCGCTGGTGGGTTCAAGCTCACGCTACCGGGAGAGGTCACGGTGCCCTTCACCATCGGAGGCATCCCCTTCTTCCTGGGCGTCAAGGTGGCTTTCTACGTGGCCGTCGGTTTCTCCAACAAGAGCCAGTCGATAAAGGGCAGTTACACGGTCAACTACAACGGCAACGCCGGCTTCAGCACGTCCGCCAGCGGAGCCACCAGCGCCCTCGGAGCCGTGAAAGGCATCGGGAAAGTGATCCTGGACCAGGCTAACGCCATCCTGAGCGGCCCGATCAGCCTCGTCCTGGGCGCCCAGATACCGCAACTCGAACTGGGCCTCGGGGTCAAGGGCCTCTCCGTCGCAGGTTTCGTCGACCTGGTGGCTGACACCGCCATCAAAGTTGGGGGCGGTACTCCCGGGCTCGGGCCGTCGACGGGCGGCTGCGATGCTCGTGACCTGAAGGTCCTGGCGACGGCGGGAGCAAAGGCCAGCTTCTTCGGCCTCTCTGCTTCGCTTGGTTTGACAACTCTGTTCAGCAAAGACTTCATCGCCTCCTACCCCCCGGGCTGCGGCACCGTAGGCGGCTGAGCATGCTCCCGGGCCAAGGTCCCGTTTCGCCGTTCCGGCCTGCGCTTTAGCGGCCTGGTAGGCTACGTTCAGTACCTGGTTTTGCGAGCGTCGTACAGGGGTAGTACATCAGCTTCCCAAGCTGAGAACGCGGGTTCGATTCCCGTCGCTCGCTCGGGCTGGACAAAATCGCTGGCCGTTGGCCGGGGTTTTCTCAAGCCATTTGTGGTGTAACAGCGGGACGTGCGCGACCGTGAGTTGCGAACGGCCTTTGGGCCGTTAGACAGGCCACCGCGTCGTCGCTAAGCGTGAACGGCGGGCCGGCGCTCCACCGGTGGGAAAACGGCTGTCTAAATCTAAACCTAAAGAGTCCCCTGGGTTCTCTCCGGCGGTGCTGTACGAACCCTCGAAAATCACCACGATGTCGGCGTTCTTGGCGTTGGAGGAGTGTCTGGTAGAAGCTCACGTTGCTGGCGCCTGTCCCAGGTACGATGTCCGCGGCGCCGTCGAAGGGTTGTGGGGCAGGAGGCTATGTGGGGACCGTCAAGGTTCGACGGCAATGTGCTTCGTCGTGTGCCACGTGAGCTCCTGCGAAGTGGGACAAGCGAGGGGTGCATTACTCAGGGTGCTATTTGGGTCTTGATCCCCCTGCCCGTCCCAGAGCGCATGGCGGTTAGGGCTTCGCCGTACTGGTCCAGCTTAAAGGGAGCCCCGAGGAGGGGCGAGACCTTGACCTGCCCCGTTCCCATCAGCCGAGCGGCGGTTTCAAAGCTGTCGAGCACCGCCATGGACCCTGTCACGGTGATCTCGTCGTTGAAAATGCGGAAGGGCGACAAACTTACCCTTGCCTTCACGTCGGCGACACCGAAGACAAGTACGGTCCCACCCCGATCGACTGCGTCGAAAGCCGCTTCGATGGCTTTTGGGACACCGGTGGCGTCCACGGCCACCTCGAAGTTTTCGGCTAGTTGGTCAGCGGAGGAGGCACACGGGCCCAGTCCGAGGGTCGCGGCCACCTCGAGGCGTGAGCGGAGCGGGTCGACGATCGCAACCTCCGAAGCGCCCATGGCCGCCAGCAGCTGGCCGATCAACAGGCCCATGGTCCCGGCCCCGACAACAAGGGCCCGCCGGCCGAGAACTTCGCCGCAGCGACGAACGCCGAGTACAGCGCAGGAAAGCGGCTCGATCAGTGCGGCCTGGCCGAAGCTCAAGGCGTCGGGGATGGTATAAGAGTTGGCGGCGCGGGCCTTGACGAACTGAGCGAAAGCGCCCGGGCCTGTCACGCCGAGGGCGGCGTAACGGGCACAAAGGTTCGCTCGGCCCGAGCGGCAGAAGCGACATGCGCCGCAGTGGGTGTTGGGGTCAACCGCGACGCGTTGCCCTAGGGCGGGTGCCTCTACACCGTTGCCCCTGGCCACGACCGTGCCGCTGAACTCGTGGCCAGGTACGAGCGGGTACGTCGCCAGCGGCGACTCCCCGTCGATTAGGTGAAGATCCGTGCCGCAGAGCCCACAGGCACCGACCTCGACTACCACTTCATCATTACCGGGGGTGGGGTCCTCGACCTCTTGGAGCTCGAGGACGCCCGGCTGCACAATCGTCAGGGCGCGCATTGTCTTGATCTTCCTCCTGGTCACGGCGGCATGGTTTCACCTGAGGTTAGTTAGTAAATATTACAAACGTAGCATCAGTCGTTATCTGACGCAAGGCCCTGGCCCGCCTCAGGGACCGGGAGGCCACGTGGTTCGTAACAGCGAGGACCAGGACGCCGGGCCACACGCTCCGGCGCCCGTGCCTCATCGGGAACGCCCAGGTCACTGGGCGAAAGGCAGGCTGGGGGCACGGTAGCCGCCGAGAACGCGTTGCAGGCTCCGGCGGGATGCCTGGAGCGCGAGCAGCGTCGCTCCTCGTACGGGCGCTGCGCTGCCCAAGACCGAGCGCTGGACCGTGAGGGCGGCGGTGGACTCAGGAAGGCCCTGGTCACGAACCGACGCCATGAGCCCGTCGAGAAGAGCTTCACCCGCGTCGAGGAACCCGCCGCCTATGACCACGGCGTCCGGGTTGACGAGGTTGACGAGCCACGACGTCGCCAACCCAAGGTCCTTGCCAACCTCGCGCAGGGCCCGCTTGACGCGCGGGTCGTCCGATCGGGCCAGCGTCCGGAGTTGCTGGTGCAGGGTGCTGTGCCGGTCAGGTTCGTGCCCGACCCGACGCAACATCGCAGTAACCGAGACACGGGTCTCGAGGCATCCTTTGGCCCCGCAGTTGCACGGCTCTTCTCCTCCGGGAAGTTTGCAGTGCCCGATCTCGCCGGCGAAGCCTCGGACACCGTGGAAGATCGAGCCGTCGATCATGATGGCCGCGCCGACCCCGTTGTCCTCGTACAGCAACACTGCGTTCGGCCATCTTTGGCCGATGCCTTCCATATACTCGGCGGCCAGGACGGCTTGGGCCACATTGTGCACGTAGATGGTGGCTTCTGCGTTCACTTCCCGCAACCCCTCGACGATGTTCACGTTCCGCCACTCCAGGTTGGGCGCGAACACCAATAAGCCTCCAAGCGGGTCGATGAGCGCTGGCACACAAACCCCTATGGCTGTGACATCACACTTAGCAAGGTCCCGCTCATAGATCATGCGGTCGATAGCGCCGCACAACGACGCCAGCACGTCCGCGGGCGCCTCACGGGACGTGACCACATCGGTCCGTGCCACCTCGCTGCCGCGAGCATCGGCCAGAACGGCGGTGGTGGTTTCCACGCCGATGTGGATACCGACTACATGGTGCGACGCCTGGTTGAACTCGTAGAGCACCGGTCGCCGACCACCGCTCGGGGACGCCTCGCCGACGCCGAGCTCTGTCAGGATCCCTTCCGTGGCCAGTTCCTCGACTATGGCCGAGACCGTAGGCTTGGCCATGTTGGTGCTCCGGGCAATCGTGGCGCGCGAGACCGGACCGGAGCGCTGGACGAGATCCACGATCATCCGCCGGCTCATCTTTCGCAACAACGCCCGATCGCGCGGTTGTGGCACCTGGCTTACCATCTCACTCCACTATAACGTCCGGACGCTCTGCGAAGACGAGACTTGACACCAGGTTAGTTGGATGTTTTACTTACAAACTGGGCGCACCGTGTTGCGCGCCATCATTCAAGTACTGGTCACGAGGGACAGCAAGCATGAAACTCTGCGCCGAAAACCTGAACGCGCTGGACAAGCGCGTGGCCAGGCCCACCTACGACCGTAGTCAAGTGAGCGTGGGCATCGTCCACTTTGGCGTCGGTGGCTTTCATCGCGCCCACCAGGCGATGTACCTCGACCGGCTCATGAACCGGGGCTTGGCCTTGGACTGGGGCATCTGCGGGGTCGGGGTGATGCCTGGTGACAAAGCCAGGCGTGACGCCCTTTGTGGACAGGACGGGCTTTACACCCTTGTCCTGCGTCACGGGCCGGGCCGTCTTGACGCCCGCGTCATCGGCTCGATCGTCGAGTACCTGTTCGCCCCCGATGAGCCCGAGCGCGTGCTCGAAATACTGACGAGCCCCCGTACTCGCATCGTGTCCTTGACCATTACAGAGGGCGGGTACAACATCGACCCCGTTAGCGGGAAGTTCGATGTCGACAACCCCGTCATCCGGGCCGACCTGGTCTCGGGGGCGACGCCGAGCACGATGTTCGGTTTCGTGGTGGAAGCTCTGCGACGGCGCAATGTGCTGGGCATTCCGCCCTTTACGGTCGTGTCTTGCGACAACATCCAGGCCAATGGGCAGGTGGCGCGGTCGAGCATTCTGGCCTTCGCGGCGCTGCGCGACCCCGAGCTGGCCAGTTGGATCGGACGCGAGGTCACGTTCCCCAACTCGATGGTCGACCGCATCACGCCCACGACGACGGCCGAGGACGTCGCCGAGGTGCGGGCGGAGTTTGGTATCGACGATGCGTGGCCGGTCGTTTGCGAGCCTTTCACCCAGTGGGCCCTCGAGGACAGTTTCGTCGACGGCCGCCCCGCCCTCGAAGAGGCCGGTGTCCAGCTCACGTCCGACGTGGAACCGTACGAACGGATGAAGCTCCGGCTCCTCAACGCCAGCCATCAGGCGATCGCCTATAGCGGCCACCTGGCGGGCTACGTCTATGCCCATGAGGCCGCCTCTGACCCGGTGTTCGTGGAGTTCCTGAACGGGTACATGAACGATGAGGCGCGGCCGACTCTCGGGCCCGTCCCCGGTGTTGACCTGGACGACTACGTCCGCACGCTGATCGCTCGCTTCGCCAATCCGGCCATTCGCGACACCTTGGCCCGGCTCGGTGCCTTCAGCTCCGACCGCATCCCCAAATGGGTACTGCCCGTCCTTCGCGCCAACCTGGCCTCGGGGGGCGGGATTACCCGGACCACGGCCATCGTTGCCAGCTGGGCCCGTTACGCGGAGGGGGTCGACGAGAAGGGCCAGCCCATAGACGTCGAGGACGCGTTGCGGGACGAGGTCATGGCGCGTGCCCGCCAGCAGGGCGACGACCCATTGGCCTTCGTACGCAACCGGCAGCTTTTCGGTGACCTGGTTGACAATGCCGAGTTCGCTCGCTGTTACCAGGAATGCCTGAGGTCGTTCCATGCTGTCGGCGCCCGCCGTACTTTGCAGGACATCAATACCGCCCTCCGCCCGGCTTAGCCCGGCGCCGATAGCGGACTGGAGTGGTCAGATGGACGCGATTGAGCGAGTAGGGGCAGCGATCGGGCTACGTGAACCGGACCGCGTGCCGGTGGACCTGCACAATTTCCAGATGGCCGCCCGCGTCTCGGGCCTGCCGATGTCGCAGATCTTCCGTGACGGCGGTCTTTTGGCCGAGGCCATGCTCATGGCGTGGCGGGAGTTCGGGCACGACATGATCCTGTTGGAAAACGGCACGGGCTGCAATGCCGAAGCCTGCGGCGTGGAGGTGCACTACCGCGACGACACCGCCCCGGTAGCCGGGCGCTCCGTGGTCAGCTCCCTTGCCAAGGTGGCCGATTTGCAGGTGCCCGATCCCTACGTGACCTTCCCGATGTCCGAGATCCTCAAAGCGACCCGGATACTGGCGCGCCAGGTGGGCGACAAGGCCTGGATCTGCGCCCGCGCCGACCAGGGGCCGATGGACCTGGCCGCACAGCTTCGCGGTATAGACGAATTGATGATGGATATGGCCACTGGCGAGGACGAGGAGCTTGTCCACGCGCTTCTCGACTACGCCAGGCGCGTCGCGACCCGTTACGCCTATGCCCTTGTCGAATGCGGTGGCCGGTCCACGTCGATCGGCGAGCCGATAGCGGGGCCGGCCATGATCTCGCCCCGCCATTACCGCCGGTACCCCTGGGACCACGAGCGCCGCATGGTGACTGAGCTGAAGGAGCATGGGATCATCCTGCACCTGCACATCTGTGGCAACACCGAGCGGATTACGGGCGATTTCATCGCCACCGGGGCTCAGGTACTCGAGATCGACCACAAGACCGATGCGGCCCGGCTCAAAAAGGCGGCGCAGGGCGTGACCTGCCTGCTCGGGAACATCGACACCAGCTTGCTCGCATTCGGGACGCCCGCAGAAGTTGACACCGCCTGCCATGAGCTCATCGATATTTGCAAGCCCGGTGGAGGGTTTATCCTGGGCCCGGGGTGTGCCATTGCCCCCACGACCCCGGCCGACAATGTCCACGCCCTGGTTGAATCGGCCAAGAAGTACGGCTCGTACAGCCGCACGTGATAGTTGTCGGCCGCTCAAGCCCTGACCGAACGGCCTGACAGGACGGCCTAACCTAGCGGGTAGTCCCGGAAGTCGTTTACCGCCTGGTACAGAGCGACCAGGTTTTCGGTCGGGACCCCGGCCTGGACATTGTGGACCGTATTGAACACAAAGCCGCCGCCCCGGCCGAAGGTGAGAACCCGCTCGCGCACCATGGTGCGCACCTCGTCGGGCGTACCGAAGGGCAGCACTCGTTGGGTGTCGATGCCACCTCCCCAGAAGCTGACGCGGTCCCCGTACCTCTGCTTCAACTCTTCGGGGGCCATCCCGGCCGCCGAGGTCTGCACCGGGTTCAGGGTGTCGAAGCCGGCGTCCACGATGTCATCGAGCAGGCGCCAGATCGACCCGCAGGAGTGTATGAAGCTCTTCCATCCTGTGTGCGAGTGGACCCAGTCGTTCAGCCGTACGTGGAAGGGCTTGAACAACTCCCTGTATGTGCGGGGCGAGATGAGCGGCGCCTGCTGGCCGCCGAAGTCGGTGCCGGTGACGAAGACGGCAGTGAGCTTGTCGCCTACGACCTGGTGGATCCGGGCCAAGTTGGCCAGGCCTATCTCGCACTGGTGTTCGAAGACCTCGTAGATGTAGGCGGAGCGCAGGTTGAGGCTGACGTACCACTCTTCGACGTCCCGGATGCCCTTTACGTGTTTCAGGTTCATGGCCGGGACCAGGGCGACGTCGCCGAAGCCGGTCCCCCCGAAGTTGCCGAGAAGGGCCTTGCCGGTGGGGAAGAGCCGGTCGACTTCAGCGACGATATGCCGGAGGTTTTCGGTGCTGATGGGCCCGAACTCCTCCAGGTTGTCATGGGGGTCGAGGTGGTCGTCGTCGACCGGCTCCTGGCGGTTGAGGGCGTCGAAGTAAAAGCCGCCTTTGGGCATTCGCGCCGACGGCGGGACCGACGTGTCCCCCTCGGGGTACATGAGCAGGCCGCCGTCGGGATCGACGCTCGTGTCGGTGTTGAACTTGCCGGGGACCAGGACCGGGGTGCCGTCGAAAAGCGCCCACGGCTTCCAGTCCTCGTTCTCGAACCCGAAGAAATTGGTGGCCAGCCCCACACCCACGACATCGATGCCGAGTGCTTCGGCCAGGTCCGGGCCCACCTCCCCCAGCATCTGGAACGGCTCGGTTATCCTGACCGGCGTGCCGGGGGGGTCGAGGCTCAGGGCCTGGCGCAGCCGGTAGAGGGCGCTGGCTTGGATGCCCGTGACCGGGCTGCCACCAAGATCGAGGGGGACCCGGTCGGCTTCGACGTGGGCCAGGGCCGCCTCGACCCGCTCTCGTGAGCTGGGCCCGGCGCCGGGTGCGGTGAAACCGGCCAAACCGACGGTGGCGCGGCCAGTACCCTCGGCGGGCTCGGTTGGTGTGCTCATCCTGACCACCCCTCTAGTTGGGCAACGCCTCTGGTTGGGCGACGCCGTCAGCGACCTGCCGGCCACGCCCGTGGCACGGGCCAGCAGGTGTGGCGTCGATCACGCCGCCCCCAGCTTACGACCGGGCCCTATGCCTCAGAAAGCGCCCGTCCCGTTTGGAGTTCCCAGCCCGGTCGGCCCGTCCCATCCGGCCGTGGCCGTGCACAGGTCCGAGCCGCAACTCGCGTTGTTGCCCGAGGTGACGTCGAAGAGGTTCAGCTCCGCCGCCGGCGTGTAGAGCTCGGAAGCCCCCGTGGTACCGCTCGGCAACCCGCCGGCCAGGGCGTAAACAGCGGAGATGATCTGCGCGGCCACGCTGGTGCCCCCGAAGACCGTCCATCCGCGCCGGCCGTAGCTGTCGTAGACCGCCACCCCGGTGTTGGGGTCGGCCACCGCAGCCACGTCGGCCACGGCCCGGTTGGCGCACGGGATGGCTGGCCCGACCTCCTTCTGCCAGAGCTGCTGGGGTTCGTAGGCCGAGCAGCCGCTGCCCGCGCCGGACCAGGCGACCTCGGTCCAACCCCGGGCGGTGCCGCTCGCCGCCGTGAGAGTAGTGCCCCCGACGGCGATGACATCGGGCGAGGCGGCCGGGTACTCGACGCCGTAGCCGCTGTCACCAGTCGACGCCGTGATGGCGATGCCGGCTTCGGTCTTGGTGTTGTAGTAGCTGTCGTAGCTCGTCTCGGAACTCGACTCGCTGCCGCCGTAGCTGTTCCCTATGGACAGAGGCTTCGCCGCTGCCGCCGTGAGCTCGGCTGTGCCCAGATTGGCGAACGTCGCCGAGTTGGCTTCCACCAGCAAGATGTTGCAGTTAGGGCAGATCGCCGAGACCATGTCCAAGTCGACCGAGATCTCCTCGGACCACCCGACATTGGAAGAGGGCAACCGCGTGCTGCCACTCTGGCTTTCGTCGGTGAAGGTGATGCAACCGCTCTGCCCGGCTTTGGTGCAGACGGAGCTCAGGCCCCACTGGGCCCGGTACGTGGAAAGGTTGGACAGCGCATAGGGATCGTTGTAGGCGTCCACGATGGCTACCGTCTTGCCGCTTCCATATGAAGCGCTTTCTGAGCTGAGGCCGTAGGCCGCCTGCAGTTCGGCGGGGTCGTAGCCCGACGGAGTGGTCGGTGCCGGGCTCCGCCCTGCCCCGGGGGAACGGCTGGGCCATAAGTGATGGCCCTGCCATGACGAGGGGTTGTCCAGTTCGATGGCGTTGCAGGCGACCGCGCTGGTGGCTCCTTCGCCGGAGCCACCGCACGCGGCCGACCATCCGCCGGGCCACGACCAGCCTCCGCCTGCCCTGCCGGCCTGGGCCACAGGTGTAGCCGTCGCAGCCACGGGAAGAACCAGCGAGACCGCCAGTCCTGATAGCCCGACCGCCGTTGTGAAGGCTCGACGTCGCATCCCCACCACCTCCCGGACCGCTGGGGCCAGTGCTCCGCGACCGGCCCGAGAGCGGCGACCCGGGCACGTCGCGGTTCGTCTTGAGGAGCACCTCATGTAATCCTGAGGGAGCACCTCACGCACAGCTTCCTTGAAGGGGCGTCCCTTGTCAAGCATCATGGGCCGTCCTGGTCCGCCCCGGCGCGTGCAAGCCCTCCCGTCAAGTCGCCAGGAACTCGGCGGACACCCTGACCTCGTCCTCGCTCACCAGGCACATCCGTCCCGGCTCACTCACCAGGGTCACGGAGTGGCCCTCCACCAGCGGTCCGTGGTGGGTGAGCGAGGCGGACGTGACGTGACCTCCCGCGACTTCGGTCACGGCCGCCCACACGGCCGCATTGTTGACGTGGCCGACGATGTCGAGGTCGGCCCGCCGGACCGGCCACGGCCGGGGCGTCGCGTTGGCCAACGTCGGGGCGGCCGGTACCCGTCCCGACACCCGCCGTCCGGCGGCGGCCTCGCCGTACACGGCGTGGAAGTCGTCCCCGATCCGCAGCGGGCGCCCGGACGGGTCGAGCGGCACCCACAGCGCCACCGTCCGGACCATCAGGCTGCCATCGACCTCGAGATCGGTGCGGCGCTCGGCCCACGCCGGGCCGGTGCCGCCACACCAGGTCGTCAGGGCCACATCCTCGCCCAATGCCGGCCAGCGCCCGCCCTCAGCCACTTGCACGGCGGTACGTCGGACCACCCAGATCTCGTCGGGGCTCAGTCCGGCGTCGGCCCAGTCGTCGGTGGCGACGTCCTGTAGGTACCGGGCCAGCCCGTCGAGGCGCAAGACGCCCTCGGGACCGGCATCGCTGACCCGCACGCGACGGTCATGGCCGTACCGGCGGCCCCGGACGGGACGGGGAACGAACTCGCTCACGCCTCGCCCGGATCCGTCAGACGCCGGCCGCAGACCGCTCCTCCCGGGCGGCTATTGCGTGCCCAGGCAGAGGGCGAACCCATTTGTTCCCCACCCTACCCACTGGTCGCACCCGTCCACAGTGGGGGTCAACGTACCGCTCGCCACTGGTTGACTATGCCGCGAGTACTATGTCAGATCCTACATTCTAGATCCTAGATCTACACGTAGGGTTTCGGTCGACGGCGAGGATGGAGGGCGATGTGGAGCAGGAGACGTGGAGTGACCGGGACGCCCCCGTAGCTGACCGGGTGAAGGACTTGATGGCGAGGATGACCATCGAGGAGAAGATCGGGCAGTTGTACGGCGTCTGGTTGGGCGTCGACGAGACGACCGGCGAGGTGGCGCCCTACCAGCATGACATGGGGCCGAGTGCCGGTGGATGGGAACAACTGGTGGCGCGGGGCGTCGGGCAACTGACCCGGCCTTACGGCACGGTGCCGGTCGAGCCGGTAACCGGAGCTCGCAACCTGGCCAGGACGCAGGAGGAGATAAGGAAAGCGAGCCGTTTTGCCATTCCTGCGCTCGTGCATGAAGAGTGCCTGACCGGTGTCGCGGTGTGGAAGACACCCGTGTACCCGTCGCCCCTGTGCTGGGGCGCGAGTTTCGACCCGGAGCTTGTCGAGCGGCTGGGTGCCCGCATCGGGCAGTTGATGACGCGCCTGGGTGCCCATCAAGGCCTGGCCCCCGTGCTCGACGTGGTACGCGACCTGCGCTGGGGCCGGACCGAGGAGACGATCGGCGAAGACCCGTACCTGGTCGGGATGATCGGCAGCGCCTACGTTCGGGGTCTCGAGTCCGCAGGTGTGGTTGCCACGCTGAAGCACTTCGTTGGCCACTCGGCGTCCCGCTCCGCCCGGAACCTGGCACCGGTCTCGATCGGTTGGCGCGAGCTGATGGACGTGTTCCTGCCGCCTTTCGAGATGGCTCTGCGCTCCGGTGCCCGCTCGGTCATGAACAACTACACCGACCTGGACGGGGTACCGGTCGCAGCCGACAAGACGCTGCTGACTGACCTGCTACGGGATAGGTACGGCTTCAACGGCACAGTGGTTTCGGACTATTTCTCGGTGGCGTTCCTGCAGAAGCTCCACGGTGTTGCCGGCACCGGACAAGATGCCGCGTCGCTTGCCCTCGCAGCTGGGATCGATGTCGAGCTCCCGATGGTCGATTGCTACGGCCAACCACTGCTCGATGGAATCGACTCGGGAG
>PMLI01000079.1:199-8536 GCA_003158835.1 Acidimicrobiaceae bacterium | reverse complement strand
CTCGGGCACTTCGAGCTCGAACAGGCGCTTTATCAGCCCCGGGTGGGTCCGGGACACGACGATCTGGGGGCCCTTGCTGGTCTTGCGGACCTCGACGATGTAGGCCTTGAGCCGGGCGTTGTGCTCGTAATGCTCGAACGGCACCTGCTCCGCCTGCGGCAACAGGGCCTCGACCTTGCCCAGGTCCAACAGCGTGTAGCGGTTGTCGCTCTGTTGGATTATGCCGGTGACGATGTCGCCCTCGCGGCCGGCGTACTCCTCGTACTTGAGGTCCCTCTCCGCCTCCCGCAGGCGCTGGAAAATCACCTGCTTGGCGGTCTGCGCCGCGATACGTCCGAAGTCCTTGGGGGTGTCGTCCCACTCGCGCACGACGGCGCCCTCTTCGTCCAGTTCCTGGCCGTAGACGCGGATCTCGCCCGAGTCCGGCTCGATCGTCACCACCGCCTCCTCGGCCGCCCCGGGCATTCGCTTGTAGGCAGCCACCAGGGCGTTGGCCAGGGCGTCCAGCAACACGTCGACGCTGATCCCCTTGTCCTTGGCTATCTGCTGCAAAGCCTCCAGAAAAGCGAGGTTGTCTCTCATAGCGCCTCCTCAGGGACCTCTACCGGGAGGGCGTCGGCCGTGTCATGGTTGCCAACGCCAGCGCGGCGGGCGGCCCTGTTCGCCCTCGGGGCGGCCTTGGCGGGCTTGGCGGGCTTGGCGGGCTTGGCGGGCTTGGCGGGCTTGGGCGCGGCCCCCCATGTGAAAACGGCATTGGCGCGGTCGATCAGGTCCAGCGGCACGTCGACGTCCGCCACATCCCCGCTCGGCAGCGCCGCCCGCAGGGTGATGCCGTCGTCGGTTGCGGCTGCCAACGTCCCCTTCCAGCGGCGGGCGCCGTTGACCGGTGAGGCGGTCTTTACGGCCACGTCCTGGCCTATGTAGCCGGCGAAGTGCCTGGGGTAGCGCAAACGACGTTCGAGGCCGGGGCTCGACACCTCGAGGGTGTACCGACCGTCGGGAACGAGGTCGTCGTGCTGGTCCAAGGCGCTAGAGACAGCCCGGCTCAGCTCGGAGATGGCGTCGAGATCTATGCCGCCCGGCCGTTCGACCAAGACACGCACGGAGGCACCGGAACGCTCGACATCCCATATCTCGAGCCCGGCGGCCTGGACAATAGGCCGGATCACGTCGGCAATCTGCTCTTCGGCGCCCATCTCACCTCCTCTGCGGTCAAGGTCCCTCATACAAAAGCGTGGGCATCCTGCCACGCAGGACAGCCCACGCCCGGCATCACCATCCGGTGACAACGGGCATTATATCCCAGGTCGCTCCTGGCGTACCTGGGCTCTCGTGCCCGGCGCGCCCGAATTCGACGCCCGGCCCGTCACTTCCAGCGGAAGTAGACGAACACCCGTCCGAAGTTGTCCTTGTCCTTGTCCACCCGGTGGTAGAGGGCACGCACGTCCTTCTGCTCCAGGAAGCGGATGACCCGCTTCTTCAACTGACCGGACCCCTTGCCCGGGATGATCTCGACCTCGCTGGCCTTGATCCGCACCGCCTCCTCCATCACCTCTCGCAGAGCACGGTCGATCTCTGCGCCCCGGTTGTATATGTCGTGGAGGTCGAGCTTGAGCTTGGACATTGGCCACCAAGTAGTGCAGGCAAGTAGTGCAGGCAACTAGTGCAGGTCGAGTTGCGCCAGGCGCGCCAGGCCGTCGACTAGGCCGGCGTCGGCCATGGACGTGGCCTCGGCCAGGCCGAACCACCTCACTTCCTGGCTCTCCCCGGCGGCCGGCGCCGGCTCGGCGTCGTCGCACAAGAGCAGGTAGCGCAGATCGAGGTGGTAGTGCGTTTTGGCTGGGTGCGCATCCAGGTGGACCAGGCGAGGGCCGCCCGGTGGGTGGCGTACCGGGAGCCCCGTCTCCTCCGCCGTCTCCCGCCAAGCCGCCTCCCAGGGCGGCTCTCCGGGCTCGAGGTGGCCGCCGGGCTGCAGCCACAGGTGCAGGCTCCGGTGCATGTGCAGCACCGTTCCCCGGGGGCCGGCGACGATCCCCGAACCCGTCACGTGCACGGCACCGGCGTCCCGATCGAAAGGGTCGACCAGCCGGTCCAGTTCGGCCAGGAACCGCTCCCGGGAGGCGATTTCCCGCCGCGAACGGGCGTCAAACCCCGCTACCGCGTCGCGAACGGCGGCTCGCAATGCCGCGTCCGGCCCGTTCACTCCACCCCGGAAGCTCGGCCCGGCCCGGCCCTGCTGCCCTCACCGTCGCCGCCGCTACCCAGGCGACGGTTGATGAGCTCCACCAGGGCCTCGCTCCGGTTGGCGTCCGCACCACGGGCGTCCAGCAAGGCGAGCCGGTCCGCCTCGGCCTCCTGGGCGGCGCCCTTGTCCGCCGCCGCCAGGCGGGCCTCGAAACCTTCCTTGACCAGTTTTTCGGCCTCTTCGACCAGCGCCGCCACCATCTCGTCCTCGGGCACGACGCGGACTATCTCGCCCCTGATGAAGAGGTGGCCCCGGTGTTTCCCGGCTGCTATGCCCAGGTCCGCCGACCGGGCCTCGCCCGGCCCGTTGACCACGCAGCCCATGACGGCCACCTGCAGGGGGATCGACCGCGATTCCAGGGCGACCTGGGCTTCTTGAGCCACCCGGTAGACGTCGATCTCCGCCCTCCCGCACGACGGGCAGGCGATGAGGTCGACGTTGCGCCGCTCGCGCCGGCCGAGGGCCTCGAGCAAGGTCCGCCCCGCCTTGGCCTCTTCGACCGGGTCGGTGGTGAGCGAGTACCGGATCGTGTCCCCGATGCCCTCGAGGAGCAGCGTGGCGATCCCGGCCGTGCCCTTGATGGTACCCGAGGGGGGCGGGCCGGCCTCGGTGAGCCCGAGGTGCAGAGGATGGTCCACCAGCTCCGAGAGCTGGCGGTAAGCCTCCACCATGACCGGGACCCGGGACGCCTTTACGGAGATCTTGACGTCGTCGAAACCGACTTCCGCGAACAGCGCCAGCTCGATCTGCGCCGATTCGACCAACGCCTCCGGGGTGGCCCCTCCGTACTTGTCGTAAAGCCGCTTGTCGAGCGAGCCCCCGTTGACACCGATGCGGACGGGGATGCCGCGGTCCTTACACTCCCGGGCCACCAGCTTTACCTCCTCGGGCTTGCGCAGGTTGCCCGGGTTCAGCCGCAAGCAGTGCACGCCGGCTTCGATGGCGGCCAGGGCCATCTCGACGTGGAAGTGGATGTCCGCCACGATGGGGACCGGGCTGCGCGGCACTATGCGGGCCAGGCCTTCGGCCGCTTCCCTCTCGTTGCACGTGCAGCGGACGATGTCGGCCCCGGCCGCCTTGAGGGCGTAAATCTGGGCCAGCGTCCCCTCCACGTCGGCCGTCTTGGTGGTCGTCATGGACTGCACCGTGACGGGGGCGTCCCCGCCCACCGGGACCGTCCCGACCATGATCTGGCGGGTCTTCTTCCGGGGGAAACGATCCACGTCCACCGTCCTTGTCGAGGCTACGCCGATCAGGCTACAGGCTCCCGTGCCCGCACGGCCCGGTCGCCCAGGGCCCGGCGGCAGCGGCACGGTCGAGCTCACGACGGCCCGGCCTAGCTCAGGAGAACGCGTCCCTCAGGTCTAGGAAGAGGGAGGAAATGGCGTAAAAGGCCAGCACGGCGAGCACCGCATATAGCACCGGAGCCAGCTTGTTGACGTCGGCGTGGTAGGGACGTCGCGAACGCAGGCTGCGCAGCTTCTCGTAAATGGCGATGGCCACGTGACCGCCGTCGAATGGCAACAGCGGGAGCATGTTGAAGATCCCGACGAAGATGTTGATCACGATCAGCAGGTACAGCACCTCGGACAGGCCGATCTTGGTGGCCTGGTTGGCTAGGCGCACCACTCCCACGGGCGAAACGAAGCGTTGGGCCTTGGGACCGTCCGCCACCTTCTGGTTCCCCAGCATGTTCGTGTAGCCACCGAAATCGCTCACGACGTGGCCCAGGCCCTTCACCGACGAGACAACGGTGGCGCCGAACGCCGTTCCGGCATGCTCGATCGACCCGGCCAACCCGAAACGTACCGGACTGGGCTGGATCTCTATCCCCAGCAGCCCCGTCGGGTGCTTGTCAAGCGGTGTCTTGTCGCCGGGCAGCCTGACTTTGGAACCGTCGGCCAGGACGACCGACGTGGCGAAGCTGTGCCCGGCCCGTTCGATCGTCAGGGTCACGCGCTGGCCCGGCCGTGCCCGCAGGTAGGCCGTGAGCTGGTCCCAGCCCGAAAAATGCCTCCCGTTGACGGCGACAATGCGGTCCCCCGCCTTCAGCCCGGCTATTTGGGCCGGGCTCTTGCTGGCGGAAAAGCCCTCGACGGCAGCGATCGGGCTGTTGGAGGGCGGGTTGGCTATGAAGTTGCCGATGTCCCCCGGTCCCAGGAACAGGACCACCAGCATCACGAAGGCCAGGACGAAATGGACGAACGAACCCGCGAAAGCGACCGTCAGGCGGCGCCAGGTCGGTTGGTTGCGATAGGCGCGCCCCTCATCGGCCGGATCCACCTTTTCCACGTTGGTCATGCCGATGATCCGGCAGTACCCGCCCAGCGGGAGCGCCTTGATGCCGTAGGTCGTCTCGCCCTTGCGGACGGACCACAGCCGGGGCCCGAAGCCGACGAAGAACTCGCTCACTTTCATGCCCGCCCACTTGGCCGTGAGGAAATGGCCCAGCTCGTGCAAGACGATCACGACCAGGAGAGCGAGCACGACCAGCACGGTCGCCAGCGCCCCGAAGTAGGCCGCCACGATGAGGCCGGCAACCACGACGACGGCCAGTCGCAACAGGGCACCGCGCTGCTCGCGTTGGTCCATCGCCCCGGGGCCGCCAACACCCCCGACCTCAGCCACGGGCCGCCCCTGGGCCGGGGCGCGAGGGACGCCCCGGGCGGCGGTCATCACAGCGCGCCACGCCCTCAGCCGCCAGTGCCCGGCCGTCGGCGTCGGCGGCCAGGACATCGTCCAGGTCCCGTGGCTCACCGGCCACGAAGCGGTGCATGGCCTCTTCGATCACCCAGGGTATATCGACCCATCTCAGGCGTCCTTTTAGGAACGCGTCCACGGCCACCTCGTTGGCGCCGTTTAGGCACGCCGGCGCCGTCCCGCCCTGCCTTCCGGCCTGGTAGGCCAGAGGCAGGCAGGGAAAGGCGACCAGGTCGGGCACCTCGAACTCCAGCCGGCCCAGAGTGGCCCAGTCGATCGCCCCGAACGCCGTAGCCATGCGTCCAGGGTAGGAGAGGGCGTAACCAATAGGCAGGCGCATGTCAGGCATAGAAAGTTGGGCGATCGTCGCCCCGTCGGTCATCTCGACCATCGAGTGCACGATCGANNCTCGAGGCCCTTGTTCATGAGCGTCGAACTGTCCACGGTGATCTTCGGCCCCATCTTCCAGGTCGGATGGGCCAGGGCGTCCTCGATCGTCACCTCGGCCAGTTCTGAGATCGAACGGCCTCGGAAGGGCCCTCCGGAGGCGGTCAGGACGATGCGGCGCAGGGCCGGGGTGGTCCTGACCTCGCCGCCGGTCTCTGGCCTCCCACCGGCCTGTTCCCTCCCGGCGGCCCCGGCTCGTGCCCCTCCGACGTTCCGTAGGCACTGGTGGACGGCGCAGTGCTCCGAGTCGACCGGCACCAGCTCTGCCCCCGGCGTCTGGAGCGCCCGCTGGACGATCGGGCCCCCTGCGATCAGTGACTCCTTGTTCGCCAGAGCCAGGCGCCGCCCCGCCTTCAGGGCGGCCAGGGTCACGGCCAGACCGGCGAAGCCCACCACCCCGTTGACCACGATGTCGGCATCTTCGGCGATGGCAGCCAGGGCGCCATCACCCGCCACGATCTCGGTGCCGGGCGGCACTAGGCCGGCCAGCTCGGCCGCCCTGGTGCCGTCGGCAATGGCCACGCATCGCGGCCGCCACCGGCGGGCCTGTTCCGCCAACAGGGCTACAGACGAGCACGCCCCCAGGGAAACGACTTCGAACTCGCCCCGGCCCGCCCCGATGACCTCAAGGGCCTGGGTACCTATGGACCCGGTGCTGCCGGCTATACAGACCGTCCTCGGCGCAGCCACGGGCTACTTGACGATGTGGAGCACGACCACCAGGAAGTACGTGGCGGGCAACACGAACAGCAGGGAATCGAAGCGGTCGAGCAGGCCCCCGTGCCCCGGCAACAGTGCCCCGGAGTCCTTCAAACGAAGGTCCCGTTTGACCATCGACTGCACGAGGTCACCGAGCGGGGCCATCAGTGCGACCACCAAACCGAGCTCCANNGCCGTGCCGGACGCCGCCCCAGGGGGACACTTGGCTCCCGATCACGGCCCCCGCCACCAGGGCGGCGACGCCACCGCCCACAAAGCCCTCCCACGTTTTGGACGGGCTCGTGGCGGGAG
The DNA here is from genome assembly GCA_003158835.1 of Acidimicrobiaceae bacterium. Lineage (GTDB taxonomy): Bacteria > Actinomycetota > Acidimicrobiia > Acidimicrobiales > Palsa-688 > Fen-671. Next base: position 2,133 of record PMLI01000079.1, on the reverse strand, counting down.
CGAGCGGGTGCTGGCCCAGCTGGCTGCCGACGAACCACGCCGCCATGTCTGCCACCACCGTGGGTACGACCGCTCCCAGGAACAGATGTGTGCCCTGGTGGGCCTGCAACAGCACGGCCGCAAAGGAGCCCAGCACTCCGACCCAGGCAAAACCGAATACCGTGACGGCCACATTGACGACGGGCCGGGCGTCGACCACCCGCCCCAGGTACCAAACCAGGCTGGCGAGGAGCACCACTACGAAAACCTCCGGCATGGCCGCCGTACCCTTCCAGTACGCGGCCAGGACGGCACCACCGCTGCCCAGGGCTCCCACCAGCGTGGCGGGCCTGAAACCGGCCCGCTGGAACATGGCGAAAGCTTCCAGAGCGCAGCCGGCGATGGCCAGCGTCGCCAGGCCGACCAGAGCGGCCGGTCCTATCAGGTAACAGATGATGAACAGGCCGGCCAGGACCAGGCCGGTGCCCACGGCCGCGCCCACGTTGCGGCCGGCACCGCCGGGCTCAGCCCCGATGTCGTACGGGGCCCGGCTGTGCCGAGCGGCGGCGGCGTTGGCGTCGGCCTCTGGCGTCCTTCTCGAAACTACGCCCCGGCCGCTGCGGCGGAGCCCGGTTTGGCCACTGCCCGACGTCCTGGTGGCAGTACGGTCGGCCATCTCTCCCCCTCCTCCCGAGGGGGAAGGCCCTGGTGGGCCCGTGTTGGGTGCCCCCCCACCTTCCCCGGTACCGCCAACCACCCCGCCGGGGCCGGCGGCGGCGGTACCGACGGCTCCCGAACCTTCTCCCAGGGCTCCTGCCAGGAACGGGAGCACGCCCGCACCGGCCTCACCCTCGCGACCTGCTCCCCGCCCGGGCTGGGCGCCTGGCTCGGCCACGACCGGCGGCTGGCNNAGGCTGGCCTTGGCCCTCACCGCTCGCCGCACTGGCAGGGCCCGGTCCGGGCGGGGAGCAGGCCGGCCCGGGCGGTGCTTCGTCCCGCCCCCCGCCATCTCCCGCCCCTTGGCCCCCGGTAATACCCGTACCTGCCTCGGGCGCGATCTCGACGGTGGCGTCCGAAGCCGCCGGGCCGGCCCGCCCGGCGCGCTCGCGNNCTGCCCGGCTCCTCGTCCGTGTCGACCAGATCCTCCACGCCGGGACCGTCGGACCAGTCGTTGACGTCCTCGCGCCAGCGCAGGCCTCTCGAGCCGAGCAGTCTCCAGGCTTGCAGCTCCTCGTCCGCGCCCTTAGCACCAGCGAGCGCCCGCGGTACTTCGCCCGTCGGCGGATCCGCCCAATGAGGTAGCTGTGGACCCTCTCCTGAGCTCACTCTTTTGACCAACTCCGCTCCTGGTACAACTTCACGAGGGTACCCGATCTGCTCGGTCCCTTCCATGATGCTGAGCCCCGGCTGGGTTTGCTTGGCGTCCGGTGCCGGCGCGGCCGGGCTCCCCCCACCATCCGCGGCCCCGGCCCTATCGTCTGTCCCGGCGGCATCGACCACGGCCGCAGTCTCCGGCGCGGCGGCGCCAACCCCGTCGGGGGCATCGCTCCCCTGGGTGGCATCGTTTGCCTGGCCGAGCGGCAAGGGCCCGGTGGTGGCGCCGGGGTCGTAGTCCGGAGGCGGGCCGCCCTGGCCCCACTCGCTCAGATCCAGGGGCGGGGACTTCGCCGCGGCACGGGCGCGCCGACCACGCCGGTTGCCGGGACTGTCGGGAAGACTCAGTTGAAACCCTCCTCCGGTCGACCGCTCGGGGCCCTCGGCGGAGCAGCAGGCTCAGTTACTGAGCAACTCCTGTTCCTTGTGGGCCAGAACGCGGTCGATCTCGGCTGTGTACTCATGCGTGAGCTTGTCGAGCTCCTTTTCGGCCCGGTCGAGCTCGTCAGAGGAAAGATCGCCGTCCTTCTCCAAGGTCTCCAGATCTTTCCTGGTGGCGCGGCGCACGTTGCGGACCGCCA
>PMLI01000079.1:0-189 GCA_003158835.1 Acidimicrobiaceae bacterium | reverse complement strand
CTGGACGGCCTTTTCGATGGCCTTGATCACGGCCGGCCCCTTCTCGTAGGGGGCTATGACGAGCGTGCGCGCCTCGGGCACGTGCAAGCCCGCGATCTGTTGGAGCGGCACCTCGGCGCCGTAATAGTCAACCTTCAGCTTCTCCACCAGGGCCGGCGCCGCCCGGCCCGTCCGGATGCTCCCGAACTC
>PMLI01000331.1 GCA_003158835.1 Acidimicrobiaceae bacterium | reverse complement strand
CATCAACATCGCGCTCGCTCTCGTCGTCGTCGCCGCCTGCCTGCCGATGCTCCCCGGCGCCCTCACGACGCTGGTCGACCGGGCCGTCTCCGACACGCTGGGCCTGCTCGGCATCAGCCCCTGAACGGTTAGGACAGGCACAGGCCGATGGCTGACGAGGACAAACACTCCAGGACAGAAAAGCCGACCGCCAGGCGCAGAAAATAGGCGCGCCACGAAGGTCAGGTGGCTCGCACCCCCGAAGTCGTCACCTGGCTGGTCATAATGGCGGGCTCCTACCTGGTACAGCACACGGTGCAAAACACCTACGCCTTCATCGCCCGGCTGTGGTCCCAGGTCGGGGACGCCATAAGCAAACCGAGCCTGGCGGCTGACATGTGCGTGCTGGGCAATGGCGCCAAAGGTGCCCTGTCCTGCATGGCGCCGGCGGTGCTCGGGACCATGGCCCTGGCCCTCCTGGCCAACCTGGCCCAAACCCGGGGATTGGTGACTTTTCACCCGTTGAAGCCCACCTTTTCCCGCCTCAACCCGGCCAAGGGCCTGAAGCGCCTGATCTCGCCTCGCTCGGCCTGGGAAGCGTCCAAGCAAACGGCACGGGTCTCGTTGCTGAGCCTGGTGGCCTGGAAGACGGTCAGCGGTTTCGTACCCATGGCCACCGCGGCCGGACCGCTGTCGTCAACTGCCATCGCCAGCCTGGTGGCCACCCGGGCACTGGGCTTGGTGCGCCAGGTAGCCGGGATCGGCCTGGGCCTGGCCGTCCTCGACTACGTCATCGAGTACCGCAAGATCGCACGACAGCTGCGAATGACCCGTCACGAACTGAGGGAGGAGACCAAGTCCACCGAAGGCAACCCCTATGTCCGCGGCGCCATCCGCCGCCGGCAACGCCAGATGGCACGCAACCGCATGATCGCCGCCGTCGCCGGGGCGGACGCGGTCGTGCTCAACCCCACCCACTTTGCCGTCGCCCTGCGCTATGTCCGGGGCCGGGGGGCGCCGAAGGTGGTGGCCAAAGGAGCCGATTTCCTGGCCCTGCGCATCCGCGAGGAGGCAACCGCCCACAGAGTCCCCCTGGTGGAGGACCCGCCCCTGACCCGGGCACTTTATGTGGCGTGCGATCTCGAACAGGAGATACCCACGGAACTGTACGAGGCGGTCGCCCGCCTGCTGACTTTCATCTACTCGCTCAAAGCCACGGGGCGGGCCACGCGCATCGACGGCGCGCCGCACAAACCGGCCACGCCCCTCCTCGGCACCCCGGCGGCCCGTTCCGCCTAGAAACAGATGCGCCTGGGATCATACGGCTCATGTACAGGGCCCTCCCGCCGATAGCCCCTTAGCCAGTCAGCACGGACGCGACGCGCGGCCCACGGAGCAGGGCCTCATCTGAACATATCGTTGAAAGGCCGGAGAGCTCCGAGTTGCGCAGCAACCGCTTGACTTTGGTGGGCGTCCCCACAGCCATGGTCGGCGTCGTGGTGATGCTGGTCGTGCCTTTGCCGACCCAGCTCATCGACATACTGATCACGTTCAACCTGGTAGGAGCGGTCGTCATCCTGCTCACGTCCATGTACGTGAAGCGCGCCCTGGATTTCTCCGTCTTCCCCTCGCTGCTGTTGATCGCCACCATGTACCGCCTGGCGCTCAACGTGAGCGTGACCCGCCAGGTCCTGCTGCACGCCAAAGCCGGCAATGTCGTCGCCGCCTTCGGCCATTTCGTTATCGGGGGCTCGGTCGTCGTCGGCCTGGTGGTGTTCCTCATCATCGTCGTGATCCAGTTCGTCGTGATCACCAACGGCGCCGGCCGCGTGGCCGAGGTGGCGGCCCGGTTCACCCTGGACGGTATGCCCGGTAAGCAGATGGCCATAGACGCCGACCTCAACGGCGGGCTCATAAACAAGGACGATGCCCGCCGGCGCCGGCGGGAAGTGGCGGCCGAGGCAGATTTCTACGGGGCCATGGACGGGGCCTCGAAGTTCGTGCGTGGAGACGCCATCGCCGCCATGGTCATCATGGCCATCAACCTGGTCGGCGGGCTGGCGATCGGCATCTTCCAGAACGGCGACAGTTTCAGTCAAGCCATCAACACATACAGCCTGCTGTCCGTGGGCGACGGCCTGGCCGCCCAGCTCCCGGCCCTGCTCATATCCCTGTCGACCGGCATCATCGTGACGCGGGCCGGCACCGAGTCGGACCTCGGCAGCGACCTGGTCTTCCAGATCCTCAATCAGCGCCGCGCCCTGCGGATCGCCGCCGCCGGTGTGACCCTGCTCGCCTTCATCCCCGGATTGCCCAAGCTCCCCTTCATATTGGTGGGGGTGGGCGTCTGGTTCACGGCGGCGCGGCTGCCGCGCGACGACGCCCTGGTCGACCGTTCAAAGGAAAAGGCCACCGCCGAAGCTCCGTCGGCGCCGTCCCCCGACTCCCCCGAGGGGCTGGCACGGGACATGAAGGTCGACCCGCTAGAGCTGGAAGTCGCTTACAACCTGGTGGAACTGGTGGACCCCAGCCGCGGCGGCGACCTCCTGGACCGCGTCAAAGCTCTCAGGCGCAAGGTTGCCATGGAACTGGGTGTCGTCCTGCCCCTGGTGCGCACCCGCGACAACATCGACCTCCCGGCGTCGACCTACACGATCCGGGTCCAGGGCGCCGAGATCGCCCGGGGCACCGCCGTTCCCGGCCATATCCTGGCCATCGGCGACATGTTGGGCACGCTCCCCGGCAACATGACCAAGGAGCCGGTGTTCGGCCTCGACGCCAAGTGGGCCCCGGCATCGGCCCGGGCCCAAGCCGAGCGGATGGGAGCCACGGTTGTCGACCCCGCATCGGTCATTACCACGCACCTGGCGGAGATAGTGAAACAAAACGCGGGCAAACTGCTTTCCCGGGCTGCCACCAAGGAACTGGTGGAAATCGTGAAGCGCAGCGACCCCACCGTGGTCGAGGAGCTGGGGTCCGCCCAGGTCACTTTGGCAGAGGTGCAGAGAGTGCTGCGCGACCTGCTGGACGAGGGGGTATCCGTGCGCAACCTGTCCAAGATATTCGAGGTGCTGACCGAGAAAGTCCGGACCACTCGCGACCCCGAGGTCCTGGGCGAAGGCTGCCGGCAGGCGTTGGGCCCGGCGCTCTCGGCCTCTCTGGCCACCGACGGCCACCTGCCGGTCATTACCGTCGAGCCCCTGCTCGAGCAACAACTGAGCGAAACGCTGCGTACGGGCGAAAACGGTTCCTTCCTGGCCCTGGCCCCGGACAAGGCCGAGGCCTTGACACTCGCCGTCGCGCAGCGGGCGCGCGACGCCGAACGCGAGGGGGAAATGCCTGTCCTCGTTTGTGCGGCGCCGTTGAGGGCGGCGCTGCGCAAATTGACGCGTACGGCGGCTCCCCGCTTGCCCGTCCTTTCCTACGCGGAACTGGGATCCCAGCTCCGCCTCGAGACCCGGGGAGTAGTGGACCTTGCCCAGGCAACGGTTTGAGGCACCCAGCCTCGAGGAAGCGGTACACGTCGCCCGGGCACGGGTCGGCCCGGCCGCCAGGATCGTCGGCGCCACGCGGGTGCGGCGGGGCGGCGTGGCCGGGTTCTTTGCCCGCGAGCACGTAGAAGTCGAGGTCGAAGTCAGCGGCGGCCCCGAGGCGGGAGGAGCGAGAGGGGCGGGGGTGCCCGAGGGCCTGCCCCAACCTCAGGCTCAGGCACACGCCCAAGCCCAGTCTCAACCCCAGTCCCAGGGCCAGTCCCAGGGCCAGTCCCAGGGCCAGTCCCA
>PMLI01000348.1 GCA_003158835.1 Acidimicrobiaceae bacterium | reverse complement strand
CGTACGAGATCATCTGGGCGCTGGCCCGGACGGCGCCCATCAGCGGGTACTTCGAGCCGGACGACCACCCCGCCAGCATCACGCCGTAGACGCCGATGCTCGACGCCATCAGCATGACCAGGATCCCCCACGGCGGGTCGGCCAGCTGCAGCCTGGTGGTGTAACCGTCGACCGTGATGGTCCCTCCGACCGGCACGATCGAGAAGGCCACGAACGCGGGCACCAGCGCGATCACCGGCGCTATCCGGTAGACGATCTTGTCGGCCTGGGCCGGGACCAGTGCCTCTTTGAAAAACAGCTTTATACCGTCGGCCAGCGACTGCAGCCAGCCGTTGGGGCCGGCCCGATTGGGCCCCCACCGGTTGCCGAGACGCGCCACCGCCTTGCGCTCGTACATGATCATGAACAGCACCGAGACCATGAGGAGGGCAAAGACGGCGATCAGCTTGACCAGCACGATCACCCAGACGGCCAGGTCTATGCCCTTGGCGAAGACCGGGTCACCGGTGTAGGTGGCGACGGCGGCGATCATGGCGCGCTCACCTGCTCGAGGGCGAGCTCGGTGTAAGCAGCCGACGCATTGATGAGCGAGCCGGCCCCGCCCCCCGGCAGGTTGAACGGCAGCACGGCGGAGCCGGGGGCGACCCGGGCGTCGGGGACCACCGGCACGACCACGCTCCCACGGGGCGTGCTCACCCGTACTTCGCCCACTTGTCCGTCACCCAGGNNTCGCCCGGGTTGACCCGGATGGCGAGCGGCGGGTGCAGGGCGGCCAGGGAAGGCGATCGCTGCACCATCACCCCGCCGTCCCACATCGGGCGGCTGACCACCAGGCGCAGGGCCTGCCCGGTGCCGCTCCGGCCCGGTCGGGCGCTGGCGCCTCGGGCGGGCCGGGCGGCGGGGGACGCCACGGCGGGGGCCGAGGGGCTGGAAGGGCCGGAGCGGCCCAGGCCCAGCGGGGGCGGTGGTGCCAGGCCCCCGGCGGCGGGGGTGTCGGTGAGCCCCACGCCGGCGTCGACGACCGACGGCGAGAGCAGGGGAGCGGGGTGCAGGTCGGCCGAGGCAATGCCGGGACCGGCCATGGGGTCGAGGGGGGTCGGCGCGTCGGAAGGCTCGGGCCGCGTGGCTTCGGCGCCGACGGGGACCACGACGCCGTCACGTCCCTGACGGGAAACGAGGAGCGCCTGAGGGACGCCCCGGTGCAGCGGCGACACCGTCTCGATCTCGGCCCAGAGCTCCTCCAGCGAGCCGGCCCCCAGGCTGGCGCCGAGCCGGGACGCCAGCTCGACCGCGATCATCCAGTCCGGCCGGGCCGAGCCCGGGGCGGTCACTTTTTGTCCCAGCCAGGTGACGCGGCCCTCGATGTTGGTAAAGCTGCCCCGTCGCTCGGTGTATATGGCGGCCGGGAGTACGACATCGGCCCGCTCGACGCTCGGAGTGCGGAAAGCGTCCACGGCGACGACGAAGCGCGCTCCTTCCAGGGCCCTGGCCGCTAGGTCGTTGTCCGGGCAGTCCGACCACGGGTCGGCTCCCAGGAGGAACAGGACGTCCAGTTGCCCGGCCGCAGCCCGGTTGAGCATGCCCAGGGCGTCGAGGCCGGTGGCCTCGGGCAGGGGCGCTCCCCAGTGGTGCTCGTACCAGTCGCGTCCGTCCTCCAGGCCGACCCGTCCCGGCAACAGGCCCGGGGAGAGCCCGAGGTCTATGGCCCCGTGCACGTTGGAACGGCGCAGGGCGGGCAGGAACGAAACGCCGGGGAGCCCGGCCAGCAGCCGCGCCGCTTCGGCCGTCGCCGCCGCTGGTTCAGCCAGAGATGCCCGGCCGAGCACGACCGCGAGGCGGGGGGCCGCCGGTCCGCCGGCAGCACCGGGCGCGGCCGTTCCCCCGGTGGCCGCGGCGATGGCGGACCGGGCCCGCTCGATCTGCTCGGCCGGGATGCCGGCCACTGCGTCGCGGACGGGTGCCTTCCCGCACAGCGCCCGCACCAGGCCGGCCAGCTCGCCCGGCCGGTAGTGCAAGCACGCTGAGGCCAGGGAGGAAAGGCCGGTCGGGCCCGGGCTGATCTCGATGACGGGCACACCTTTTTCGACCGCGGCGTGGCGTAGCCGCAGGTAGAGGACGGGCAGCTCCTCTTTGATGTCCGGCGCGAGGGTGACGATCAAAGAAGCGTTGCAAACCTGGTCGATCGTGGCCCGCGCCAGGCCCGCCACCAGGTCGCCCGGCAGCCCGTCGCCGAGCTGAGCGTCGACGTTGTCGGTGTGCAGGACGGTGCGGGCTAACTTGGCCCAGGCGTAGGCGTCCTCGTTGGCCAGGCGCGCCCCGCCCAGGACGCCGATGTTGTCACCGGGCACGCCGAGGGCCCGGTCCGCGATCTCGATCAGGGCCTCGGCCCAGGACACCTCCACCAGCTCGGTGGCGGGGGCGCCCGGCTGCCCTGCCCCGGGTACGGCCCGGCGCACCAGGGGCCTCGTCAGCCGCTCGGGGCTGTTGAGCGCCTCGAAGCCGAAACGGCCCTTGTCGCACAGCCAGCCCCAGTTGACGGGGTCACTGTCGACGCCGATGAACCGCACCACCTGATCGGAACTGGACTGCACCGCGACCCGGCAGCCGACGGAGCAAAGCGTGCAGGTGCTCTCCACCTGTTCGAGGTCCCAGGGCCGGGCCTTGAAGCGGTAAGGCTTGGCCAGCAGAGCTCCGACCGGGCAGATTTGTACTACGTTGCCGCTGAAATTGGAAACGAACGGTTGGCCCGGGTAAATGGCGACCTCGGTGGAGTCGCTGCGGGAGGCGAAGTCGATCCCGGCGTCCCCGGCCACTTCCTCGGCAAAACGAGTGCACCGGGCGCACTGGATGCAGCGCTCCCGGTCGATGAGGACGAGCGACGACAGGGGCACCGGTTTGTCCCAGTGGCGCTTCTCTTCGACAAAACGGGTCTCGCCCGGCCCGTACGCCATCGTCTGGTCCTGGAGGGGGCACTCTCCGCCCTTGTCGCACACCGGGCAGTCCAGGGGATGGTTCACCAGCAGGAACTCGAGCACGCCGTCTTGAGCCTTCTTCACCGGGGCGCTGTCTGTGACTACCTCCATGCCCTCGGCCACAGGCAGGTAGCAGGCCGGGCTCAGGCTGAACCCACGGGGGCCCTTCACCTCGACCAGGCACATGCGGCACATGCCGACCGGCTCCATCTTGGGGTGATAGCAAAATACCGGTACGTCAATATCGGCCAGTTTGGCGGCATTTACCACCAGCATCCCTTCGGGAACCGTTATTTGCTTTCCATCAATGGTTAGCGTTACCTGTTTCGTCATTTTTCTCCGGTAGTTGAGAGTCGTTGTCTGCTATTCGGGATCGGGAATGGCTCCCCTTTCAGATCACCGATTCACAAATTAAGACCCTCAACCTTTTTGAAATCATCGGGGACGTGCTCAATGCGGGTTTCGACTGCCTTTTTAAAATCCTGAGGGAATCGTTCGATACCGGTAACCACCGCCATCGTGGAAAACNNACATGCGGCACATGCCGACCGGCTTCATGCGCGGGTGGTAGCAGAAGCGGGGTATGTACGTCCCGGCCCGTTCGGCGGCGGCGATGAGCATCTCGCCCTTCCGAGCCTTTACCTGCCGCCCGTCGAGGATTATGCCGACCTCTTCAGGCATACGCGGGGCTTTCTCGCAGCCGGTCCGGGGGGAGCGGGCAGTGACCGAGGCGGATGTGCTCGAGGAACTCGTCCCGGAACATGCGGATGCCCGAAGCCACGGAACTGGGGATCGACGGTCCCAGGACGCAGATCGTGGTCTGGGCCGGGGGCCAGCTCACGCCGGGGACGATGTTGTCGCAGACGTCCATGAGGAGGTCGAGGTCGGCTTCCCGGCCCTGGCCGTCCTCGATGCGGCGCATCACCTTTTCGATCCAGCCGGAGCCCTCTCGGCAAGGCGTGCACTGGCCGCACGACTCCCGGTGGAAAAAGCGGGTTATCCGCCACACGGCCCGCACAACGCACGCCGTCTCGTCCATCACCGTTACCGCGCCGGAGCCGGCCATCGACCCGGCCTGGGCGATCACCTCGTTGGAGAGGGAAAGGTCCAAGTGCTGCGGTCCGAACCAGGGAGCGGAAACCCCTCCTGGGATGAACGCCTTGAGATCCCGGTCCTGGCGCACACCGCCGCCCAGGGCGGCGTCGTAGATGAGCTGGCGAAAACTCACCTTGGCGAACTCGATCTCGTAGTTGCCCGGCCGGCGCACGTGGCCCGACAGGGCCAGGATCTTCGTGCCCCGGCTCCGCCCTTCTCCCAGTGCCGAAAAGGCCTCGCTCCCGTTGCACATGACCCAGGGGAGGTTGGAGAGCGTCTCCACGTTGTTGACGACGGTGGGGGCGCCGTAGAGCCCGATGGCGGCCGGGTAATAAGGAGGTTTGATCCGGGGGTACCCGCGCTTGCCCTCCAGGCTCTCCAGCAGAGCCGTTTCTTCCCCGCAGATGTAGGCGCCGGCGCCGGGGTGCACGACGATGTCGACGGAGAAACCCGAGCCCAGGATGTTGGCCCCGACCGCCCCGTACTCGTAGGCCTCGTTGAGGGCGGCCTGGAGCCGCTCCTGGGCCAGGGCCATCTCGCCCCGCACGAAGATGAAGACCTGGGCCGCCCCGATGGCGTAGGCGCAGATGAGGCTGCCTTCGATCAGCTGATGGGGGTCGCCCTCGATCAGGGCGTGGTCCTTGAAGGTGGCGGGTTCGCTTTCGTCGCCGTTGACGACCAGGTACACGGGTTGGGCTTCACGCAGCATGCCCCACTTGCGGCCGGCGTCGAAACCGGCGCCTCCGCGCCCGAGGAGGCTCGAGCCCAGGGTGGCCTGGTGCACCTCCTCCGGGGTCATCTGCAGAGCCCGGCGCAGGCCCTCGTAGCCCCCGTGCCCGAGGTAGGACGGCAGCGTCCAGCTGCTGGGGAACTCGAAGCGGGAGGTCACGATCCTGGGCCCGGGCTTGGGGCTGGGCGTCTCGACGGTCGTCATCGGCCTGGCCCCCCTGGACTGCTCCGTTGACTGGGCGGGTCGCCGCCGAAGACCGTGCTGGCCACGGCGGGCGTCGTGCGCGAAGTCTCGAGCGTCACAGCCGGTCCGCTGGCGTCGCCGGCCGGCGCCGGAGCCACGGCCGGGCCCTTCCGGCCGCCCTGCCCCGGGGCTTTGGCGGCGGCGCCTCGAGCGCCGGCGGAGCCGGCCAGCAGCCCGACCGAGCGCCGGACCCGGCACAGGGTGCCGTGCGGCGGCACTTCGCCGTCGAGGCGACCGGCCCGGAGGTCGGCGGCGAGCTCGTCCCAACCCTGCGGGGTCATGTGGCCGAAGAACCGCCAGTTGACGGTGACGCACGGCGCGTTGCCGCACAGCGCCAGGCACTCGGCGTCTTCGAGGGTGAAGACGCCGTCGGCGGTCGTCCCCCCCGGGCGTACCCCCAAGTCCTCCTGGATGTGCTCCAGCAACTCGTAGGCGCCGTCGAGCATGCATGCGATATTGGTACAAACCGCCACCAGGTAGCGACCTATGGGCTCCAAGTGGAACATGTCGTAGAAACTGGCCGTCCCCCGCACCTCGGCCGGGGTCAGGTCCAGCAGTGCCGCAACGTCCTCGATCCCCTCCGGGCTCAGGTAGCCGTCCTGTTCCTGCAGCACGTGCAGCACCGGGATAAGGGCGGAACGCTTGTGCGGGTACAGAGCGATGAGTTGTCGCGCTCGGACGAGTTTGTCCTCGCTCAGCCGGCTCATGCCTATCGATCCTTGCCGAGATACCGGCTTTGGGCCCAATCGCGCCCCTCCACTATCGGGCTCAACGGTCGACGTCCCCCAGCACGGGGTCGATGCTGGATATGCAGGCGATGACGTCGGGGATGAAGCCACCGCGGGCCATGGGCGCCAGCGCCTGCAGGTTGGCGAACGAAGGGGCCCGAACATGCACCCGGTACGGCCGTGACGTGCCGTCCGAGACGAGGTAGCAACCAAGCTCGCCGCGGGGGGACTCGACCGGGACGTAGGCGTCCCCGGGGGCTACCCGGAACCCCTCGGTGAACAGCTTGAAGTGGTGGATCAAAGCTTCCATGGACTCGTCGACCCGGTTGCGCGGCGGCGGAGTGAACTTCTTGTCCTGGGAGCGGAAGTCACCGGCCGGCATGGCCTTGGCCACCTGGCGCAATATGCGGACCGATTCCCGGATCTCGTTGACGCGAATGGCGAACCGGTCCCAGCAGTCCCCTGAGGTCCCGATAATCACGTCAAAGTCCACCTGGTCGTAAAACAGGTAGGGAAAATCTCGGCGGACGTCGTAAGTCACTCCGGTCGAGCGCAGCAGAGGCCCGGTCAAGCCGAGGCCGACGGCGGTGTCGGCATCGAGGGCGCCGACGCCGTCCATGCGGTCCTGCAGCACCGGCTGGCCTGTGAGCAGGTCGTCGTACTCGTCCATG
>PMLI01000163.1 GCA_003158835.1 Acidimicrobiaceae bacterium | reverse complement strand
CTGTGCGGGAAGGTCTGGGTCCCGGGGCGCGATCCCAAGAAATACCCCTTGTGCCCGACGTGCAAAGACATCGCCCAGCACATGGGCTGGTCCGTGCCCTCTTCCTAGGGGTCAGTCAGGCCCGGCGCCTTTTTCGGCCTCATCCAGAGCCTGGGCCAACGTGTGCCAGGACAAAGTGGCGCACTTTATCCGCACCGGGAACTTGACCACTCCCTGGAGCGCCTCCAGGTCGCCCAGGGACACACCTTCGGCTGCCGCCACCTCGGCCCCGGTGCGCTCGTCCTCCTCCGGTCCGACCGCGCCTGTGCCCCCGCCGCCCGATGCCCCGTCGCCATGCCCGTCCAGCGCCTGTCCGTGCAGCGACATCATGGCCCGGAAGGCCCTGATGGTCGAGCGGGCCTGAGCCAGCGTCTTGCCCTTCACGGCCGCGGACATCATGGAGGCTGACGACTGCGAGATCGAGCAGCCTTGCCCCGCGATCTTGAGGTCGGTGATGACGTCGCCGCCCATGGCGAGGTAGATCACCACCTCGTCGCCGCACAGCGGGTTGAAGCCCTCGGCCCGAAGGGCAGGAGGTGACTCGAGCTCGCCCCGGTTACGAGGGTTGCGGTAATGGTCGAGGATGATTTCCCGGTAAAGGTCTTCTAGGCCTGGCATCGCAGCTCCGAAAGGGTCAGCCGAACAAAGCGTCGGCTTGGCCGATGGCGTCCACCAGGACGTCCACGTCGGCTTCGTCGTTGTACACAGAAAATGAAGCCCGCGCCGTTGCGGTCACGCCGAGGCGGCGCATCAACGGTTTGGCGCAGTGGTGACCGGCGCGTACGCAGACGCCGGCCTGGTCGAGCACCTGCGAGAGGTCGTGGGCGTGGACGTCTTTGTACGCAAAGCTGACGATCCCGGCCCGCTCCGAGCCGGGGGGAGGCCCGTGGATGCTGATGTCGTCACCGTAGCGCTCCTTCAACGCTCGCATGGCGTAGGCGGTGAGCGCCTGCTCATGGGCGCGCACCGCGCTCATGCCGAGGCCGTTGAGGTAGTCGACGGCCGCGCCGAGCCCCACCGCTTCGGCGATGGGCGGTGTGCCGGCCTCGAACTTCCAGGGCACGTCGTTGGTGGTGAACCCGTCCAGGCGGACGTCGCGGATCATCTCGCCCCCGGTCAGGAAGGGCGGCATCGACTCGAGCAGTTCCCGCCGCCCCCACAGTGCCCCGATGCCGGTCGGGCCCAGCATCTTGTGGCCGGTGAAGGCCACGAAGTCCGCCCCCATCTCCCGCACGTCGGTCGGCAGGTGGGGGACGTACTGGGCCCCGTCCACCAGTACCAGCGCCCCGGCGGCGTGGGCGGCGTCGGCCAGGAGCCGCACCGGGGGCAGGGTGCCGAGAACGTTGGAAGCAGCCGTGACGGCCAGCAACTTGGCCCCGTCGAGCAGCTGGTCCAGCTGGTCCAGGTCGAGCGTGCCGTCCTCGCCGAGGGGCAGGAACCGGAGCTCGGTCCCCTTTTCTTGGTGTAATTGCAACCAAGGGACAAAATTGGCGTGGTGCTCTATTTCGCTGGTCACCATGGCATCGGTGGTGCCCAGGTTGGCACGCCCCCACGTGTAGGCAACGAGGTTGACGGCTTCGGTGGCGTTCTTGGTGAACACGACCTCGGCCGGCGCCGCCGCGCCTATGAAAGCGGCCACCTTGGCCCGGGCCCCCTCGTACAGTTCGGTCGCTTCCTGGGCGATCTGGTAGACGCCCCGGTGGACATTGGCGTGCGTCGTCTCGTAATAACGTTGCATGGCGTCGAGCACCGGCAACGGTTTTTGGGCCGAGGACGCCGAATCGAGGTAAACGAGGCGTTTCCCGTGGACGACACGATCGAGGATCGGAAAATCCTTCTTTATCCGGGCCACGTCGAGGGGTGGGCCGAAGTCGTTTAGCGCCATGCTTCGTAGCCTTCGTTCTCGAGGCGTCGGGCCAGGTCGGGACCGCCGCTGTCGACTATCCGCCCGTTCACGAGCAGGTGCACCCGGTCAGGTTCGAGGTATTCCAGGATCCGTTGGTAATGGGTTATCAAGAGCACGCCGAGCGCCGTCCGGGCCGTCCGCACCTCCCGCACCCCGGAGGCGACCACCCTCAGGGCGTCGATGTCGAGCCCCGAATCGGTCTCGTCGAGTACCGCGAAATCGGGCTCGAGCACGGCCATCTGCAGGACCTCGTTGCGCTTCTTCTCTCCGCCGGAGAACCCGTCGTTCAGGTAGCGGTCGCCGAACGAGGCGTCAATGTCGAGCTTGCGCATCCATTCCATTATCCTCAAGCGCAACTCGAGGACGGAAAGGTCGACGCCCTTGCGCACGGACAGGGCTTGTCGCAGGAACTGCACGAGGGGCACTCCGGCTATCTCCTCGGGGTACTGGAACGCCAGGAACATACCCGCCTTGCCGCGTGTCTCGGTCGGCCAGGCGGTTATGTCCTCGCCCTTGTACATGATCTGGCCCTCGGTGACCTGGTAGCCCGGCGCGCCGAGGAGTGACTTGGCCAGGGTCGACTTGCCGCTCCCGTTGGGGCCCATGAGGGCGTGGAGCTCTCCCGCCGGCACGACCAGGTCCACCCCCCGGAGGATCTCGGTGTTCTGCACGGACACGTGCAGGTTGCGGATCTCGAAAAGGGCAGGTCCAGGGGAGCCGGTGGGCGCGGTGGCAGGGGCGAGGTCGGGCATCGGCGACCATGTTATGCCACGACGACGATTAACACTACGGCGGTAGGAGAAATGCCGCCGGCGAGGCCCCCACTGGGCTGTCGTCGGCGAGGGGTGGACGCGGTTCTGGGGTAGGGGGCAGGCGGGGCGGGGCCCGGGCGAAAATCCCCGCACGGGCAAAAGAGTCGCGGTAATATCGGCTTACCGAAGAAAGGAGGTGGTCCAGCTGAGCTGTAGTAGTCAACCTGGGACCTCGGAGGTGGCTGGCCGCTAACGGCCCGCTGGACCGCCTGGTCAAATCCCAGCCAGACACCCGGGTGACCCGGCCGGGAGTTGGTCCCGCCTGGCACACCAAACGGTTTGCCCGAACCTTTCCAGCCATTCTTGTAACAAGGGGACGTGCTTTGGCGCGTCCCCTTGTTCTTTCTTGTCTCAAGGAACTCCGGCCGTTAGCCTTGTTGACAATGGCCGAGGGGAGACGCACCGGCGCCGCCAAAGCGCCCGTCACTGCCAACGGCTGGGGCAACGGCCGGGCCGCGGGGGAAGAGGTGGTCTTCAGCGGCGAAGGGGGCCCCAACCTCAATGGCTTCCTGGCCCGGCCCAACTTTTCGGCCGCTTCGGGGGCGGGGCGCAACGGCGTCGTCCTGTCTCATGGCTTTCCCGGGACCAGCCAGAAGGCGGGTTCGCCCAGCTCCGGGTTCCCCGAGCTGGCCATCCGGTTGGCGGCCGAGACCGGCGCCGTTGTCCTTACCTTCGACTTCAGGGGGACGGGCCTTTCGGCGGGCGACTTCTCGCTGGCCGGGTGGCAAGCCGACCTGGCGGCGGCCATCGGCACGCTGAGGGCCGTTCCTGGTATCGAGAGGACCTGGCTCGTCGGCTTTGCCGCCGGCGGGACGCTCTCCATCTGTGCTGCCGGAGAGGACGCTTCTATCGCCGGAGTGGCGGCGTTCTCCCCGCTGGCCGATTTCGCCGAGCGAGGCGGCGAGACGCGGCGTGCCTCGGCCCAGGCCAGGGCGGCGGCCGGCGCGGCCCGGGCCCGTGGTTACCCGCCCGAACCCGGAGCGTGGGCGCGAGATGTGAAGGAGGTCCGCCCTTCCCTGCTCGTCGCCAACATCCCCCCCCGGCCGCTGCTGATCGTGCACGGCGCCGGCGACGACGTGGTGCCCATCACCGACGCCCGGGAACTGGCCGACGCCGCCGACGCATCGTCCGAGTTGCGCATCCTGGCTGGTGCCGGGCACGCCCTTGTGCATGACCCCCGGGCCGTAGCGCTGTTGCTGGGCTGGTTCGACCGGCACCTCGGCTCCGCCGCCTGGCTGCCGGAGCCAAGCCAGGCCAGTGAGCCGGCTCCGCCCAGCCAGCCGGCTCAGGCCCTTTAGCTTTCCCGGCCTGGTTGGCCGCCCGGGCCGGCTTTTCCCCGTTCCCCTGTTAGCGCCGACAGCCCGGTACATGGGCTCCGCGGCACCGGCTCTCGCGGTGCCCGGGCCCGGCGGGGCCCTCCGTGAGCAGCCGAGTTCTGTATTTACTAGACTGGTAGATACCATGGAACGAGTAGAAATTATAGGTTCAGCAGTCCGAAGAGGGCCGGGGAGAGCCGGCGTGGCCATCCGGGAGGGTGAGATGTACAAGCCGACCTCCCAGCGTATTTGCGTCATCGGCAACGGCTACGTCGGGTCGGTCGTGTCGGCGTGCCTCGCTCACGTCGGCCACCAGGTCGTAGGGGTCGAGGAAGACGCGGCGCGCTTGGAGCAGCTGAGGGACGGGATGGCGCCCTTCCATGAACCAGGCCTCGAACCATTGTTGAGGTCCAACCTGCAGGAAGGCCGATTGCGTTTCGTCCCCGAGCTCGGGGTCGCGATGGATGAGTCCGACGTCGTTTTCGTCTGCGTCGGCACACCACCAGCTGCCGACGGGCAGCCGGACATGACGGCCATGGCACGAGCCGCCGGGATGATCGCCCGCAACCTGCGGCACTACCACGTGATCGTGACCAAGAGCACCGTCCCGATCGGCACCGGGCGCTGGCTGGCGTCGGTTATAGAGGAGCAGTTAGGTGGCTATGGGAATGGCAAGGGTCTCTTCAGCGTCGTAGCCAATCCCGAGTTCCTGCGTGAAGGCACGGCTGTCAACGACTACCTGCACCCGGAGCGGGTTGTGCTCGGTTCCGACGACCCGGACGCCCTCCGGACCGTCGCCGACGTCTACCGCCCCATCCTCGATCAGGTGGTGCCCGGCGGTACGACACCGCGGGCGCGGGTGCCCCTGGTGCAGACCAACCTGGCTACCGGAGAGATGTCGAAGTATGCATCGAATGCCTTCCTGGCGACCAAGATAAGTTTCGCGAACGAGATCGCCCGCCTGTGCGACTTCGTTGGCGCAGATGTGAACGAAGTGACCGCCGTCATGGGCCTTGACTCCAGGATCGGTAGCCAGTTCCTCGGTGCTGGTCTCGGGTGGGGTGGCTCGTGTTTCGGTAAGGATCTCAACGCGCTCGTGTCCACAGCTATCGAGTACGGGTACCACCCTCGGATCCTGGAAGCGTCACTGGCGGTGAACGACTCCCAACGCCAGCTCGTCGTCGACGAGCTGCTGCGCGAGTTGAGGACACTGCGCGGCGCCCGCGTATGTGTGTTGGGCCTCGCCTTCAAGGGTGGCACGGACGACCTCCGGGGTTCCCCAGGTCTTGACATTGCCACCCGGCTAGCCGGGCGGAGCGCGTTTGTAACGGCCTACGACCCGATGGTCGAGTGCCTGCCCAACCAGAGCGAGATCCGGCTCTACCCAGATGCCTACACCGCGGCCTTCGGCGCCGATGCAATCGTCGTGGCGACCGATTGGCCGGATTTCGCCGCCCTCGACCTTAACGCGCTGCGCGACGCCATGCACGACAACGTCTTCTTCGACGGTCGGAACCTCTTCGACCCCGAGCAGGTGCGCAGTGCGGGCTTGCGCTACTTGGCGATCGGGCGACCGAGGGCCGGGCTGGAGCACTCGTTGACTGTGGAGCTGATGCCGGCACCGACCTCGGCTCCGGCCATCGAGGGCGGCCGGTCGCTGCTCGCCGCCACGGCGCCCCGGTTCGGGGGCCCGACGACGTGAGCCTGCCCGATATGGGGCTCGGTCCAAAAGCCTTGCTGGTCGGTGCCGGTAGCGCCGGCCCGGCTGAGGCGGTCGGCCAAGTCTCACCCGGGCCCCTCCGGGACGAAGAAGGTGTTGCCCCTGCGGGAGCAGTGCCAGGACAGGAGGGCCCTGTGGCCGCCCGGGTTGCTGCCCCCTTCGGCGCCGCAGTGATGGCCGGGCCGGCTCGGCCGTCGTGCCCCGTGTGGCTCGACCTCGTGGTGGTGATCGCCACCTCTGCCGTCCTCTCGTTCGGCGGCATCGGTTTGTTCCTGGCAGATTTGGGCCACTACTCAGCACGGCTCGCGTTCCCCCTCGGGATTGCTGGTACTGCTGCTGCGACCCTGCTGGCGAGGCCCAGGGCACAAGAGCGCGCCCGTCCGCGCCGCCGAAGCTGGTCCGTGACGGCACTGGGCGCATGCGTAGTCGCCCTCGGGCAACTGGCCTGGAACGTCACCGACATGAGCCGCCACGTTGTCGGCGATCGCGACCCCGGTGTGTACCTCCTTATCGGGAAATGGCTGGCCGAGCACGGGAGCCTGGTCGTGCCCGCTACGAGCCTCTGGTCTGGCACGGGCGTGAGCTTTTCTACGACCTCAGCCGGCGTGTACACGATGCCGGACGGCAGCCTCCAGTTCCAGTTCGCCCACATGATGAGCGTGCTCCTGGCCGAAGCCAACGGCCTGGGAGGCGATGGCCTCATGTTCATGGTCCCGGCGGTGCTGGGGGCAATAGGGCTCTGCGCGATTTACGCTGTCGGCTGCCGGCTGGTCCGCCGGCCCTGGGTTGTGCTCGCTGCCGTCGCCGGTTTCGCCCTCTGTCTCCCCGAGCTCAACGTAACTCGTGACGCCTACTCGGAGCCGGCGACCCAAGTTTTGCTTTGGGGTGGGGTGTTCCTGCTCTTGCGGGCATACGAGACCCGGAGGGGGGCGGTGGCTTGTGTGGCCGGGCTGGCCATCGGTGGGACCTTGATGACCCACATTGACGCGGTCATCTACCTGGCACCCTTACCCCTTTTTGCCACCTTGGGCTGGCTGACGGCTCGTGACCGGCACGACCGGAGGTCCCTCGCCCCGGTTATTGTTTTCGGGCTCCTCGGGGTCATCCCTACTGCAGTGCTCGGCACGGTCGACGTGCTGGTCCGCTCCGGTCGGTACTACGAAAACCTGACCCCGCAAATGCACGCGCTGTACGCGCTCCTCAAGCTGACCACCATCTTGGCTGTGGTTATCGTGGTGGCCTGGACGGCCAGGCCGGCGCTCGCCCGCAGGTTGTCCTCGTGGACGGCTGGCCACCGGAAGCTATTGAGCAGTGTTGCGTCATGGGCCGTCGGCATCGGTCTGGCGGCCGCTTGGGCCCTACGCCCGGCGAAGGCGGTCTATGGCCTCAACGGGGTTGTGTCGGCCATGGTGGGGCAATATCAGGCGAGCCTGGGGTTACCGTCCCAGCCAGGCAGGACTTATGCCGAACAGACCCTTCGGTGGTTCGAATGGTATATCGGTCCCATCGCGGTGGCGTTGGCCATCATCGGGCTGTGCGTCCTGGTGACGATGGCCATCAGATCCGGGTCCGTCACGGCCACCGCGTTGCTCGTCCTCGTCGGGGGCATCGCCGCACTGTACCTTTGGGGCCCGAGCAATACTCCCGACCAGATATGGGTAACTCGACGCTATGCGACGGGAGCGCTCCCGTTGTTCGCGCTGGCCGCCGCTCTTGCGCTCGACGTCGGGGCCACCGCGGTGGCCCGGGTCGCGGCGGGCCGCGCCTGGGCGGGGCGGATCGCGGTGGTCGGGGCGGCGGGACTGGTGGCGTTCCCGCTAGGCACGCTGTGGCCCGTCCGAGACTTCCACACTGAGGCGAACTTCCTGCATACGGTGCAAGATGTGTGCAGCTTGCTCGGCCCCCATGCTGCCGTGGCCTTCCCGGGAGGCGACTACGACGCCGTCACTCTGCCCATCACGCTCCAGGACTGGTGCCATATCCCGACCGCAGTACTGGCCATGCCGCAGCCCGAGCAGGAGATGGTGTACGTGGCCGACGCGCTCAAGCGACAGGGCAGGGTGCTGTGGATCCTTGGTTCGTCCACCGCTGCCATCTCGTGTGCCGTCAAGTGCTTGT
>PMLI01000067.1 GCA_003158835.1 Acidimicrobiaceae bacterium | reverse complement strand
ATGGTCATGTTCCCCTTGCTAACTAACGACCCACCCACCCAAGAAAGGCCGACGACGACGACGACGACAAGGGTTATGCCGATGCTGCCGACAGCGCCACTAACGAGTTCAGTAAACCGCCCCCAACCCCGCTGCGCCCGCGCAGAAGATCGCGTACCGAGGATCCCTTCAGTTGAGAGCGTCATCGCCTTGACCTCATCCGACGGTAGCCGTCTATCGACACGGCTATCATGAGGATCGCACCCGGCGGGACTTGTTGCCACACGTCAGAGAGCCCGTAGAAGGCAAGCGCGGTTGTAACAGTGGAGAGAAAACCAACGCTGAGAAATATGAGCCACAAATTACCGGCCCCTCCGCTCAGGGCAATACCGGCGACGATGATTGTGGCAAGGGTTGGCAGAAGAAAATTGCTACCATCATTGGGTATAAAATAGAGATCTGACGCTGTGAAGAGCAGGGCGGCGACGCCACTCAGCGTCCCGGAAGCAACGAACACGGCGAAACGGGTCTTGCGCAAGGATATACCCCGAGCGCGGGCAGCCTGGGAGCTCCCACCCACCGCTATCATATGCCGACCGACTCGGGAACGAGGGACGAAGTAGCCGACCAAAGCAATAATCAGCAGCATGGGCCAGAAAATATTGGGGAGACCCAGGAACTTTCCCTGTCCCCATTTCGCAAGGCCCGACGACATCGGTGTCTGCGCGTTTTCGAACAATATATTCAGCATCGCGGCACCGGCAAAATTGGTACCAAGGGTGACAATAATGGGGTTAATTTTGCCGAAGACAATGATTAGGGCATTGAACAGTCCCCAGGCTCCGCCAACGGCGAGCGCGGCAAAGATGACCAAAAAGATATTAATACCCTGTCCGAGAAGGCTGGCAACGGCCCAAGATGGGAGTATGAGCGCAGTCGGCACGCTCAGGTCGAGGATAGCACCACTCATAGCGACAAGGCCCTGGCCCACCGAAAGCACCCCGACGATAGCCATGGTGAAGGTTACGGCTAGCAGGGTCTGACGGGACAGGAAGTCGCTGCGGAAGAGGGCAGAGCCGAAGACCAGCGCGCCCCAGGCACCGACGATCACGGTGCCAGTCGCAGTTCCCTCTGGGCGGCTGCGGCTTGGCCAGAGGGAACTGGCCGTGCCGGCCGGCCGGACCGGACGGGCCATCATAGGCCCGTCCGGGGTTAGTGTGCCTTGCGCTAGTTCGGGCAAGGTCTTTTCGGCCATCGCTGACGGGGCTTTACTTGTTGGGGCAGAACAGCGCGTACTCGGTGGTGCCGGGCGGGGACTGCAGCAGCTTGTGGAGACGCGCGCTGTAGCCGGGAACGTGCCGTGCTTGCGCGGCGGTCACGGGACATGGTTGGAGGAGGACCTCTGGGTTGTTATGCGTGTTGTCCTGGACCGGAGGCGCGTGGCCCGCCGCAATTTCCTTGAGAAGAGGCAGTGTAGCCTCTGCGTACCCCTCTAAGAAGTAGAAAACGCTCCCGAGAAGGTGCGGATCGACGTTCGCGCCCGTGATCAAGCTGCCGTCTTGGCCCCAGCCGATGATGCCACTGGCACGGCCAAGTTGTTCGGCGGCCTCGATCGTCCCCGTCACGGTGCTGTCGTTGATCCCAACCACTGCGATCCGCTTAGCGGTCGGGTGTGCCGCAAGGACGTTCCGTCCAGCCGGAAGAGCCACGCTCACCTGGCCGCTGCCCTCATCGTTCACGATCTTGCTCTGGGGTATATTCGGGCATTCGCGCAGGACGCCGGTGATCATGCCTCCGGTGCGCTGCGTATCCACGGTGCCGGCGCCATGGGCGTGTGAGGCGATAATGAGGTCAAGGTTGCAGCCCCACTTTGACTTGATGATCTTGCCGAGCATCTGGCCGCCTGCTATGCCAGCCTTTAGGTTGTCGATCCCGACAAAATACGCTCCGGGTTCCCCAACGTCGAAGGTGATGACCGGTATTTTGGCGGCGCCTAACTTGGCTGACATAGCAGGTACGTCGCCGGGTGCCGACGGGTTGAACTCGACAACGGCATTACAACCATCCTGAATGAACACCTGGACGTTGCTAACGGTTGTGGAGGCGGAGTTGTTATTGCTGAGAACGACTGAGGACCAGCCCTCCTTGTGGGCGATGGCTTGTAGGACTTGGCCCTGTCCGGTCTGCCAGTCGAGCCCCTGCCCACCGGTGCCCATGCAGACCTTGAAGGGCTTAGCCGAGGCGGCGGCAACGCCACCCCCAGTCATTGGCACGAGCGCCAGAGCGAGCAGTGGCACAATGGCGGCGGCAGCCACCGTACCCCGTACCCATCTAGTAGTGAGCTTGGACATATGTCTCATTTCTACCTGCCTTTCTTTTGTATTCGACGGTCGAGCGCTTCACCCCTTGTGAAACTGGCGTACGGACAAATGTCATGGACCTATACGGGAACCGCCGCGTCGTCCAGGGGCGATACATCTGGGCCGATCGCACCCGTGATGAGGCCGACAATTTCCTCGACTGTCGCGTCCTTGACGGCGCGGGTCGCCACGGTCCGCCCCAAGCGCATCACGGTGACCCGGTCGGCCACCCGGACAAGGTGCTGCATGTTGTGAGTGACAACGATGACGCTGACCCCGTGGTCCCGCAGTCGTGAGATGACTTCGAGGACCTGGTCCGACTCGCGAACGCCAAGGGCCGCCGTGGGTTCATCCAGGATTACAATGCGGCGACCCCAGAGGACGGCGCGGGCAATGGCCAGGCATTGCCGTTGGCCACCAGACATCTGCTTTACGGTGGCGTTAACGGAAGGGATCTTGACGCCGAGACCAAGGAGCACCTCCTTCGACTGCCGGCGCATCGTTCGGTCGTTAACGAGATTGAACCAACGGAGCAGCGGTTGCCGGGCGAGCGGTTCGCGACCGAGGTAGACGTTCTGATAGGCGCTCATCGTGTCGACAAGGGCGAGGTCCTGGTAGACAGTCTCGATGCCTGCAGCGAGTGCATCGCCGGGGCCTTTGAAGTTGAGTTCCCCACCATCGAGCACGATCCGGCCGGCGTCGGGCGTGAGGACGCCCGAGAGGATCTTTATCAGCGTCGACTTCCCGGCGCCGTTNNCCCCGACAAGGCCAACCACTTCGCCCTTCGCGACGGAGATGGACGCGGCCGCCAGTGCGACGACGGCGCCAAAGCGCCTGGATATCCCCTCCGCCGTAAAAACAGTTGTCGGTCCTGTCGTGCTCGCAGGATCCCCAGGTATCGACATGTTATCCACCTGACTTGGTGAGGTTCGTTCCCCTGTCGGAAGAGAGCCCGGAGCCCGGTTAGGTTCCAATTTTGGACCTACGCGATGAGCAGGGCCCGGTGGGACACTATGNNAAGGCCTCGGCGCGCGGGTCGACCATCTGCGAAGCTCGCAGCTGGTTCATCGCATAGGAGACCCCGACCCGTTCGGTTGGCCATGCCCCATGAACAGATCCGCCTGCGCCCCGGTGCCCAAATGCGTCCGGCGGAGGTCCGAAGGCCATCAACTCTGTCTGGAGCTGGAAGCCCACACCAAACGCCATGGGCTCGGCGAGGAAGGGGTCCACGCCACGTGAGCGTTCGCGGCGACCGCAGGCCAAGGTGTCCTCAGAGACGATGCGGACGCCATCAAGCTCTCCTCCCCGGGCTAGACAGCCATAGAGGCGGGCAATCGACCTGGCTGTCCCGATCGCCGTCGCCGCCGGGATCTCCGCCTGGTGGAACGCGGGCAGGTTCCAAAAGTTATCCGCCGGCGTATGTCCCGGGGGGTTGGCGTAGATGGCCGCTCTCAAAGGGTCCGCCGCAGCCTCGGCGGCACTAACACTGAAGGTCG
>PMLI01000307.1 GCA_003158835.1 Acidimicrobiaceae bacterium | reverse complement strand
ACGCACGCCACAATGGGGCAGACTGCCACATAGGCGTAGCGGTAACCACGAGCAATCTGGTCCACTAACCGAGCCGTCGAGGTCGCAATAGCGGCCAGCTCATGCGAGCGACGCTTGGTAGTCAGATCGTCCATCGTGTGTCCCATCGGCAGCACGGTCGCGGTTTTTAGCCCTGGCGCCAATGGACAGAGACCTACGCCGGTACGACAGCCCGCCGGTGCCGCCGGGAAAGTGCCGGCGAAGGCCCGGCCTTCGTGACCGGGTACCCGATCACGAAGGCACAGGTTTGGCTGAGGCCAGGCCGTGCTAGCTGGCAGTGAGCTGCAGCCAGTGGACGCTGTCGACGACGGGAAGCAACTGTTGCTTGATCTCGGCGCTGGTTGCGCTCTGCGGGAAGTAGGCGAAGGCGATGACGGCGAATTGCGCGCCGCTGCCTGGCACCAGGCCGTCGGAAATTGCCTCGGCGTAAGGCACGGCCGAACCGCTCTGCGGGGTGATGGTGAAGCAGATTATTTCCGCCTCACCCGAGACCGTGGGAGTCCCGGGGACGTTCCCCGCCTGCGGCTGCGCGCAGACCTGAGCATTGGTGTACTGCTTCTCCGCCGACGCCAGTTGCGCCTGCAGGATCTGGCTGATGGTTTCAGAAGACGCCACCTGCACGTTGACGAACTCGGCCGCCAACCCACTGGGGCCCTGCACGAACAAGTCGTCTGCGCTTGAAGTGCTCGCCTTGCTCCATCCTGACGGAAGGGACACCGACGCGACCGAGTTGGACGCGGTCTGGCAGCCCGTGCACGCTGGTGGGGTCGTCGTCGTGGACGATCCCAAGGTGGTCGAAGTCGACGATCCAAAAGTGGTCGAAGTGGACGATCCCAAGGTCGTCGACGTGGCCGGTTGCGCGGTGGTCGGTGGCGTGGTCGGCGGGAGCGAGGTGGTCGTGCTGGCCGGCGGCGCCGTAGACGGTGTCGGGGACGTGGTAGCCGGGCTGCCAGACGTCGTCGTGGTAGTGACCCCGGGTGCTGCGTTGGGCACGGTGGTAGGGCTCGTGTGGTGGGTGATCACCTTGGGCACCACCAGGCCGGCGACGACCGCCACCACCAGCACACCGACCACGACGGCCCCGATGGCCATGGCGTTGAGCCGGCCCCGCGGCCCGCCGGAAGAACCGGGGCCGGGGGCCGCCGCGTAATAGGCTCCCCCGCCCGGAGGCCCGGGTGGAGCTCCGGCGGGAGGGTAGTACGCGGCCTGCGTAGGAGGCGGGACAGGCGGGTACGCTTGCGCCGGCGGTGGCACCGGGACGCCGGGGGGTACCGGCCCGGGCCCAACGGGGCCGGTGGCGACCGGGCCGGCCGGCTGCGGCGGCCCGAACCCGGGCTGGGCCGCCCCGCAGTTCTCGCAAAACTGGGAACCGTCGGGGACCGGCGTTCCACAACGAGGGCAAGCGCTAGGCATTGGCGCCTCCCGGAGCGGGACCACCGATGGCGCCGCCCGAAGGCGTGCCGGCCGGGGGTGTTTGAGGCGCGGTGGCAGCAACTGGCACGGCCGCGGCATTACGGGGCCCAGCCGAGATGGCACCACCACACTCGGGGCAGAAAGCGGCGGCACCGACCGTCTGGCGACAGTGCGGGCACGTGACGATCTGGAAACCAAAGTCCTTGGCTTCCTCGAGCAGGGCCGAGTGGACCAGATGTCGGATGTAAACGAGCATCCCGCCGACCACGGCGGCCTGGAAGAACAGGATGATGGCGGCGTTTACGTTGTTGTCCTGCAGGACCTGCGATACCGCCGAGTACAGTACGTGGCCCCCGAAGGCGAGCGGTAGGCCGATCATGTACAGGGGATTGCTCAAGCGGCTGGGCTTCCACAGTACGGCCACTATCACCCCCGTGCATGTCCCCTGGAGCAACGGCGTCAGGATGGTGACGCCGAGGATGGGGAAAAGCCAGTTCGCTGAGGACGTATGTACGGGCTCGGTCGCGATCACCTTCGAAAACTGCACGATGCTCTCGGCCGCGGCAAAGCCCAGGCCGGCGGCGACACCGAACGTCAACCCGTCGATGGTCTCGGAAAACTTGCCCTGACCCCGCAGCGCCAGCACGGGCAGAGGCTTTATCACCTCTTGGATGATGGGAAGGATAATTGTGGACCCGACGATAAACCCAGCCCCGGGCGACAGCCTCAGGGGCGACGACTCGTTGAGAATGGCATCGGCGATTATCGTCACCACCACGCCCAGTACGACGCCCGCCGCCATGGTCAGGCCCAGGACCTTGGCGGGCTCGTCCCGGTAGACCTGAGCCTCATACAGGTACACGAGATAGAGCGTGGGCACGAGCACCGCTGCGGCCAGGAGCGCGGCGACGACCAGGCCGCCACCGACCAAGGCTACGACAACCGCCAAGCCCCCCGCGAGCCCCCAGCGGAACTCGTGCACCCGGTGGCGGGGCAGGTGCGGGAACAGCGTCGTGACGATGCTGGGCTGGCTGACGTGCTCGCCTGATTGGGCGGCGTAGTCCTCGCGGCGCGGCCGGGGGTCAACCGTCGCGCCAACGCGGTGAGC
>PMLI01000265.1 GCA_003158835.1 Acidimicrobiaceae bacterium | reverse complement strand
CTATCGCGCACGAGTAGCGGAACCCCATGATGCCGTCGTCTTGATGTACCGCCTCTTATCAAAGGAAACGTTCAGTGCCGTCGTCCCGGCGCGGCGTCTGCTGCTCGACGGGGATGTTCTGAAATGCCGTCCTGGACCGCCTAACCAACTGGGCCGCTGGCCGGCTCGAAGGTGGGTTGGGCGTCGGGTTAGCTGCCGGCGGCCGGGGTGCGAGCACGACGAGCACCCCATTTGTACCGGCCTAGGCGACTGGTGTTCACGTTCTCAGTACCTGAAACCGGCCTCTCGGTCGGCGGTGGCGATGTCGGAGTGGAAGCGTTTGTGGGCCCAGTGGCGCTGCCCGAGAAGGTTGAGCTGGCCCCATCGACCCGAGACTGGGCCGAGCTGAGTATGCCGCGGCAACGTGGCCGATAGCGACCTGGGCTTCGCACCCCCAGATGGCTTGGTGCTGTCCAGCACGTAGATGGCGTCGAGGGTGACCACTACCAAGCGGTACTTGATCCAGAACATCGTGAGGCCAGTGAGGTAGGTGATGAGGAAGAAGGCGAAGTTCGGCGCCGACTGGCAGATGAACGCCTGACGGATCTGGCTGCCTGGAGGAAGGAACCGCGTCGAATGCTCGGCCAGGTCCTTCCGCAGTGACATGTGTGCCGGGCTCCTTGTTTGTGTACGTCCAGCGAAAGGGTAACCGAGCAGGCGGTGGGCGCGGGCCTGGTCCAATTCCCGAAGACCAGCTCGAGGCACTCACGCTCAGAACGACACCAGAGAATGGCAGCAAGGTTGCGACCTATTCGGCAGAGCGACCTCTCAGGCGGAGGCCATTGGATGGCGCGTGGCGCGCCTTGTCGCGCCGTCGCCGTCCACCCTCCGTGCCTCCAAGGCAGCCACCACGTTCATGATCATGTGAGTAGTACTAGTATTAGTAACAATGCGCTAGGCTCACGGTATGGGTCGCGCCGACCTGTTGTTGCACCCGGTCCGGTTACGGATCGTCAAGGCCTTCTTGGGGGACCGCGCCCTAACGACCGGCCAACTGACCAAAGAGCTGGCGGACGTCTTCCCGGGGAGCCTCTACCGCCATATCGCCCTGCTCAAGAACGCGGGTGTGCTCCAGGTGGTCAGCGAGCGCCGGGCCCGAGGGACGGTGGAGCGGACCTACACGCTCCGCCTGGCAGCAGCATCTGTCGGTGCGCAAGAGGCGGCAACCATGACCGCGGAAGAACATTCACAGGCCTTTTTGGTCTTCGCCGCCGGCCTGCTGGCTGACTTCGACCAGTACCTCTCCCGGGGAAAAACGGACTTCGCCCGGGACGGTGCCGGCTACAGCGGCGGCGCCATGTGGCTAACCGAAGCCGAGAATGCGGAACTCCTGCGTGAGATGGCCGCTGTCCTCCAGCCCCGCTACGCCAACGCGCCGGGTAAAGGCCGGAGCCGACGGATGCTCTACAGCGTCTTCCTGCCCGCCCCCGAGGAGGGACGCGTCCGCGGCACTTCGAAAAGGGGCGGCAAGCGTTGATCGAGGTGCGCGAGCTCACCAAGAACTTCGGGCCCGTCACGGCGTTGGACCGGCTCAGCTTTGTGGTCCAGCCCGGGCGGGTCACCGGGTTCCTGGGGCCTAATGGTGCCGGGAAGACGACCACCATGCGCGTGGTCCTGGGGCTCGAGGGCCCGACGGCGGGGAGCGCGTTGGTCGGGGGACGGCGTTACCAAGAGCTCGTCTGGCCGTTGCACGAGGTCGGCTCGTTGCTGGACGCCAACGCCGTGCACCCGGGCCGGGCCGCCCGGGACCATCTCCTCTCGGTTGCGCAGGCCAACGGGATCACCAAGCGACGAGTCGAGGAGGTGATGGAGCTCACCGGCCTGAGCACGGTTGCCAACCGGCGTTTGCGTACTTATTCGCTCGGGATGAAGCAACGCCTCGGCATCGCCACGGCACTGCTAGGCGACCCCGCGGTCCTGGTCTTGGACGAGCCGGTCAACGGCCTCGACCCCGAGGGTGTTGTCTGGGCCAGGGAGCTGTTCAAGGCCCTCGCCGCACAGGGCCGTACTGTTCTTGTCTCGAGCCACCTGATGGGCGAGATGGCCCTGTGCGCCGACCACCTGGTGATAGTCGGCCGGGGCCGGTTGCTGGCCGACATGCCCATCGAAAGTTTCGTCCAGGCCAACGCCCGCTCTGATGTCGTAGTGCGGGCGCCCCGGGCGGCAGAGCTGGCAGAGCTGTTACGGGGCCGGGGCGCGTCGGTGGAGCGCGAAGCAGACGGGGCACTGGCCGTCACGGGCATGGGATCGCCCGAAGTCGGCGAGCTGGCCGCCGAGCACGGCATTGCCCTCCACGAGCTCTTCGCTCGCCACGCCTCCCTGGAGCAGGCTTACCTGGACATCACGGCCGACAGTGTCGAGTACCGGGCCGGCGGCGCGGGCCAAAGCGGCAGGGCCGCTTGATGGCTGTCACCCAGGCACCACCAGCGCGCTCATTGGCGCCGAGGCCCGTGCCATCGTTCGGCCGGCGTACTCGCGGCTTGCTGTTTTCGGAATGGACCAAGTTCCGCTCCGTGCGCTCGAGTTTTTGGGCCCTGGCACTTACCGCGGTGACAGCGCTAGGGGGCAGCGGTGTCATCGCCGTTTCCTCGGCGCTGGCAAACAAAGGCTCGGGCCTGCCACTCGACCCCATGGCGTCCATCTTCTTCGCCTGGCTCGAGTACCCGGTGCTCGCCGTGGGGGTTCTGGGCGTCCTGGCCTTCGGTTCCGAGTGCAACACGGGGCAGATCCGCACAACTTTCTCGGCGGTGCCCCAGCGGGCCACCGTGCTGGCCGCCAAGGCCAGCGTGCTCGGTGCCGTCGTCCTGGTGCTGGGCGAAGCGCTTGCGTTCGGCTCGTTCTTCCTCAGCCAAGCGGTGCTCGCCGCCCACCACAGCGAGCTCTCGCTGGCCCGCCCAGGAGAGGTCCGAGCCGTGCTGGCTGGTGGGTTCTCGCTGTTCGTTGTGGCCATGGTGGGGCTCGGCCTCGGGGCCATTATCCGCCACACTGCCGGTGCTGTCGCGGCCCTCCCCGCTGTCCTCTACCTCCCCCTCCTGGTGTTGTCGCTCCCGTCGCCCTGGGCCGACAGGATAGGGAGCTACACCATCCTCATGTCCGCCTACCAGCTGGTCTCTCTCCACCGCCAGCCCGGTCTGCTGGCGCCCGCCTTGTCATTGGTGGTCCTGGTCGCCTGGCCGGCCGTCCTGTTGGTCACCGGTGCCATCGCCACCAAACGTCGGGACGCCTGAGCCGAGGCTTGCCTTACCAGGCGACGCTGTCCCGGACTGAGGACCAGGGCCTGAACATCCGCCAGTGCTGCTCCAGGCACGACCGCATGCGAAGTGGTGGAAAGCTTGCGCAGTGCCGAGAACTCGGACTTCTTGCCATCCTGGGCGGAAACGCCCTCAGAGGCGGGCAGAACACTCCGTTTGGGGAGGTACCTGATCGAGTACATTGCTATTCTAAGTTAGTATGCTAAGATACTATCCATGCCTCACGGCCTAGGTTACGAGTTACACAAGTTGACGGCCCGTCTAGACCGTGCGGCCGATGACCTCCTTCGCCGTGAGGAAGGAACCACCTACGCGCGGTTCCTCGCTCTGTTCGCGGTCGGGGAGAGTCACGGCAGCCAACGGGACGTCGCGAACTGGCTCGGCCAGAGCGAACCCTCCACTAGCCGGATGGTGACCGTCCTCGCTGAGGAGGGGTTTTTGGAGGCGGCGAGGCGGGAGGGCGGCGGCAACCGGCACCAGCTCCGGTTGACCACTAGCGGAGCAGAGTTGGTTGAGCGCTGCAGTCGCCTTCTCGAGGCCCGCTTCGACGACTTGGTCCGTCGCAGCGGGGTGCCCTATGAGCCCTACCAGCGCCACACCAGGCGTCTGCTCCACCAGCTCGAGGTCAACGAAGGTCACCACGGCAACGCTCGGGGGACTGCATGACACCGGCCGGGATCCGCGACGTTCGTACCGGCAGCGTACGCTCCGACGACGGGACCATGATCGCCTACCACTCCTTGGGTCACGGCCCCGGGCTGGTGGTCGTCGGTGGCGTGCTATTGGCAGGGTCGGACTACATGGCGCTGGCCGACGCTCTGGCCGGCGAGTTCGAGGTGCACGTCATGGAGCGAAGAGGAAGACCCGGTAGCGGCCCCCAGCGCCAGGGTCACAGCCTCGACGACGAGTGCGCCGACCTAGCCGCCGTCGTCGCCACAACGGGTGCGGCGGCAGTGTTCGGTCACAGCTTCGACGGCCTCGTCGTGCTCGAGGCGGCGAGACGAGAGCACATTTTCGATGAGGTGTTCGTCTACGAGCCCGGCGTCCCGATCCGTGGACAACTTCGTGCCGGTTGGCTGGACGATTATCGACGTCGCCTCGAGCACGGCGACCGACGAGGGGCGTTCGCTTGCATGGTGAAAAGCGCCGGTTTCGCACCCAGGGCCTTGGCAGTCATGCCCGTGTGGTACGTGCGGTTGGTCCTGTGGACCGTTATCCGGGGCCAGAAGTGGGCGACCATGGGCCCGCTCCTGGAGGCCAACCTCGTCGAGCACCGGCTCCAGGCCGCCCTTGACGCTCCAAGCCCCGAGCGCTTCTCAAAGATCACGTGCCCAACGGTGCTGCTCGGTGGAGCCCGCAGCCCTGACAGCATCAGTGGCCCGCTGCTCCACGAGATCGCTGCCGCGATCCCCTCCTCCGAGGTAGCGGTACTCGCCGGGCTCGGCCACCTTACGCCACAAGAGCACCCCGACCAAGTCGCAGCAGCGATCCTCGAGCACCGGGCCCGCTAGACGGCGACCTCCAACGGCGCCCCGGACATCCCATATCGAAGCCCTTCAAGCCGTCGCACTCCGGCGTCGACAGCAAAGCGGCGACTCAGCCCGAGAACGACGTGACTGGCTGCGCCCTCGAGCGCCCAAGAATGGTTATTATGCCTGTAATTCCATTTCGGGGGATTGCCCAACGATAGTCCAGTTAATCGGCGATCTGCGCTGGTCAGAGGCACTTTTTGGCACACCGAACGTGCGCCCATAATATCCTCGGGCCCGTCCCTTCTTTATCCCGCGCGGCTGACCGAGCCAGTCAAGCCACCCGAGACCCGTACCCTGGGCCCCTGGCGACGTTGGAACAGCCCGGGGCGGCCGAGGTCAGGATCTATCCGCCCGAGGAGACCCTCCGGCGTTCTCGGCCGCTGCCCCAACGTAAAGACCTGGTAATCGAGGGCGTGCCGGGCAGCGAGCGGCCGCCTTCCAGGAGGCGGTGGCCTAGACATGACGGGCGCCCCTGCCGTGGGCGTCGTCATGGGCACCATGGCCATCGGGCTGGCTGTTCGACGAGCGGCCCAACCCGCCTGCCGAGCGTTACCGAGAACTCACCGGGCCCGCACCGGTGCTGCCCGGCTTCCAGAGCTCCAGACAGTGCCAGCCGAGCCTGGTCCATACTGTTCGTGGTGAGCACGCCCCCGTCGCGCTTGGTCTGCGAAACGGGGCTCCTGGCCGGGCCCGCACTGCTGGTGCACGGGGGTGCCGGGACGTTTGAGCGGCTACGTGGGGCGGAGGCGAGGACGCGCCTGGAAGACGGTCTCCGTACGGCACTGGCGGCCGGCTGGTCCGAGCTGGACCAGGGCGGGACGGCGTTGCAGGCGGCGGTCAAAGCGGTCGCGTGTATGGAGGACACGGGGCTGTTCAACGCCGGGCGCGGGTCGACCCTTACCAGCGTGGGCACCATAGAAGCCGACGCAGGCGTTATGGACGGCGGTACCGGGGCCGCCGGGGCGGTCTGCGCAGTCAGCTGGCCAGCGAACCCGGTGCGGGCCGCTCTGGCCGTTGCCGTCTTAGGCCGGAGCTGTCACCAAGAGACGGCCGCCGAGGGCGGTGGCCGGCCAGGAGGCGGCTCGCCGTCATGGCAACCCCTCCTGCTGGCCGGCGCCGGTGCCGACCGCGTGGCCCGGGCCGCCGGCCTGGCCCCCAGGGAGGACGGGACCGCCTTGGCGCCGGCTCACGGAGAAAGGCCGAGCCCGACTGGCCCCGGTACTGTCGGCGCGGTAGCCCTTGACATGGCGGGCCACGTCGCCGCGGCCACTTCCACCGGAGGCCGAGCCGGGCAGCCGCCCGGCCGCATCGGCGATAGCCCCATAATTGGCGCGGGGACGTGGGCCGACGACCGAACGGCGGCTATCTCGGCCACCGGAGCGG
>PMLI01000412.1:384-3924 GCA_003158835.1 Acidimicrobiaceae bacterium | reverse complement strand
ATCATGGGCGGCAACCTGCCGAAGAACGATGACTTCACGCTTTCGCTGATGAACAACGACGAAGTGATCGCGGTCAATCAAACCTCGTCCAACAATCGGCAGGTCTTCAACAGTTCCAATCACGTTGCCTGGGTGGCTGATGTCGCGGGTTCCAAGGACAAGTATGTCGCCCTCTTCAATACCGCGCCGCTTCCGCCCGCGGGCGGGCGTCGCGGGGGTCGCGGTGGTCGCGGCGGTCGTGGTCGGCGTGGTGGTGATCGACGTCGTGGTGCCTGTCGTGGTGGCGGCCCCGGCGGCGAACGTTGTCCCCGTGCCGGTCCCCGAGGTGGCGGTACCGGTAACCGTGGTGCCGGTCCCGGTGGTCGTGGTGGTGCCCGGCCCGATGGCCCGGACCAGGGCCGCCAACGTGGCCCGCTTGACCTGTAACGCCACCTTGCCCTCGAGCGAGACCAGCGCCGCGACGGGCCGGGCAGGCGCCTTGCCCGGGACCAGGACCCAGGCGCGGGCTAGGCGCAGCGCCCTACGGGACCCGGCCAGCTGCGCCAGAGCCGTGCCAAGAAGAGCTTTCTTGTGAACGACGACCGTGACCGCCGCGGCCACGACGACCCGGGTGTGCCGGACTCGCTTTATGTTCGTGGCCAGTACGCCCCGGGCGGTCTGCCACCCCCCGTCGGTATCGGTGGCGGCGACATTCCCGAGCTCGGCTTGCTCGACCTCCCGTTCCTGGCTGGCGAGGTCCAGGTTGTCACGGACGGCAATGCCGGTGTACTCGGCGATGCCCAGCTCGCAAAGAGCCTGGTAGTACAAGTTGACGGTCCACCGAGCGGCCACTTCGGCGGCTACGGCGCGAGCCTCTTGCGCCTTGGCTGCCCCCAACTCCCGCACGGAGCGGCCATAGGCGCGATGGGCGGCGTCAGCATCGCGGCCGGCTACCTTCAGGTATGCCTCGGCATCGCTGTAGGCGCCGAGGCTGGTGATCTGCCGTTCGGTCGCAACCACCGTGGCCAGGAGGCCCGCCGAACCGGCCGGGGGGCCGGCCGGGGGCGGGCCGACATGGACGGCGATGGCCCCGGCCGGACCAGGACCGGAAGCGAGGTCGGCACCCAGTAAGCCGGCCACCAGCAGAATGGCGGTGCCGACCAGGACGGCGGGGCGCGCCGGGCCCAATCGCAGTCGGTGGCCACAGGCAGTGTGGTGGTCTGTCATAGCTAAGCCGTAGGCGAGCAGTTCCCCCCGTCGCGCCCCTGTAGGGCGCGCCAGCGCTCTCGGTACCTAGGGGGCACCGCTCGCTCTTTAGATAATCGGCACAATACGACCTGGACCGTAGCTCCCATAGTCACCCCTCGCCGCTCCCGGCCCAGGACGGCGGGCGGGCGGATCAGCTATGGAGCTCTTCCTGCTCGAACTCGTCGTGCTGCTCGAACTCGTCGTGCTGCTCGAACTCGTCGTGGAGGCCACACTCGGTCTTGGCCTGGCCCACCCAGCGACCGGAGCGGGCTTCCTCGCCGGGCCTCACCGGTCGAGTGCAGGGCCAGCAACCAATGGACGGGTAGCCCTTGAGCAACAGGGGGTTCACGGGGACATCGTGGTCGGCTATGTACCCCTCGACATCGAGGTCGCTCCAATTGGCGAGCGGGTTGACCTTGACGAGCCCCCGGCGGTCCCGGCTCACGATCGCCGCCTCCCGCCGGGTGTCGGACTCCTGCCGGCGCAGGCCGCTCATCCAGGCCACCTTGCCGACCAGAGCGCGTTCCAATTGGAAGACCTTGGCCGCGCTGCAGCAGTTGACGGGGTCGGACTGCCACAACGGCACCTGGTAATGAGGGACCGTCATAATGCGCAGGTTTAGCCCGTAACGCCGACGAACTTTTTCCAGTGTTTCCATGGTTTCGGTAAAATGGTACCCGGTGTCGATGAAAACGACCTCGATGGCGGGCTCGACCGCGACGGCGACGTCGATCAACACGGCGTCGGTCATGGAAGCGGCCAAACAAATTTGGGGATGAAAGCGCTCCACCGCCCACGCCACTATTTCGCCTGCGGAAGCGGTCTCGAACCTCGCGCTCAAATCTGCGAGGGCCTCGTCCGTCAGGTCGTCGGTGCTCCGGGTGTCGAGCAAAGCCACAACATTACCTTTCTGGGCCGGCTTGCTTGCTTATGCCCCCGCGCATTCGCCCATGCCAACCTCGGCCACGTACGGTCCAGTTTCATCGAAGTCTATGTAATAATCCGGACGCACCTCGGGAGATGGCCAATTGTCCAGGTCAGATAGGTCGCTGCCGACGGCCTTGGCGCCCCCGGCCCGCTCCAACCAGCGGCTGAAGTCCTCCCCCGCCAGCACTTGGCGATGTCGGCTTCGAGCTCGGCCGAGATGTCACGAGTGAGGATGGCAACGGTCACCGGCCATTCTTACCATTCCCGATCGGTTTAGTCAACTTTTTCGACCGACCAGAGCCACGTTCGGGGCTCTGACCAGCAGATCCGCCCCGGGTCAACCCCAGCCCAGCACCGATCTCTCAGCCCTGGCGGAGGAGCTCGGCCACCCGGAAGGCCAGATCCAGCGATTGGCGGCCGTTGAGCCTGGGGTCACAGGTCGTCGTGTACCGCAGCTCCAGGTCATCCTCGAATATCTCCTCCGCGCCCCCGAGGCACTCGGTTACGCTGTCGCCGGTGAGCTCGACGTGGACGCCGCCGGGCCAGGCCCCCGTCGCACGGCAGGCCGCAAAAAACCCGGAAATCTCCTTCAGCACGTCGTCGAAGTGCCGGGTCTTGCGGCCACCTTCGGAGACAAAAGTGTTGCCGTGCATCGGGTCGCACGTCCACACGACGGGATGGCCGGAGCGGCGGACCGCCTCCTGCAGCGGGGGCAGGAGCTTCTCGACCTTTTTGGCGCCCATCCGGCTGATCAGCGTCAACCGGCCCGCTTCCCGGTCGGGGTCGAGGATGTCGCACAGGGCCGCCAGATCCTCGGGCGTGACCTTGGCACCGACCTTGGCAGCGACAGGGTTGTTTATCCCCGAAAGGAAGTGCAGGTGGGCGCCGTCCAGCTGGCGGGTGCGCTCGCCGCACCACACGAGGTGGGCCGAGGTGTCGTACCAGGTCCCGGTGAGCGAGTCCTTGCGGGTCAGGGCTTCCTCGTAGCCGAGGATCAGAGCCTCGTGGCTGGTGTAGAAGTCGACCTGGTGCAGGCTCTCCTCCACCCGCAGGTCAATGCCGCAGGCGGCCATGAACCGCAGGGCGCGGTCGATCTCCCCGGCGATGGCTTCGTAACGTTGCCCCTCCCGGCTGGAAGCCACAAACTCCTGGTTCCACATGTGGACCTGGGCCAGGTCGGCGAAGCCGCCCTTGGTGAAGGCACGCACCAGGTTGAGTGTGGCGGCTGACTGGTGGTACGCGGCAATCAGGCGGCTGGGGTCAGGGCGGCGGGCTTCGGGAGTCGGAGCGTCGTCGTTGATGATGTGGCCCCGGAAAACCGGGAGCCTCTCCCCGGCCACGACCTCGTAGGGCGAGGAACGGGGCTTGGCGAACTGGCCGGCGATG
>PMLI01000412.1:0-303 GCA_003158835.1 Acidimicrobiaceae bacterium | reverse complement strand
TTCGCCCGCAAAGACTAGGGGTGGGAGGGTGGAGAGGACCTTGAGAGACTGTTCCAGGGCGTGGTCATCCGGCCATTCAGGTTGCTGCTCGGCGGGCCGGGAGCGCCACGAGGTGGGGGCCCATGCGTTCACGGACTTAACCGTACAGGCGCCCCAGACGGGAGCAAGTCGATTACGGGGCGGCGGCCCCCGCCCCGGCGCGGCCCGGGGCGGTCGACCGCGGTCGGGGCGGCGGCCCCCGGGGGCCGCCCGCCGGCTAGCCAGCGTCAAAGTTTAAGGGCAGAAGGCGCAACGGATCGGGGT
>PMLI01000101.1 GCA_003158835.1 Acidimicrobiaceae bacterium | reverse complement strand
CGCTGCGGGCAGTCGGTCGGGATGCTGATGTAATTGCTCCGCTGTCCCCAGTCGATATTGGCGTGCAGCTGGTTGACTGCGCTCGAGGAGCATTCGAAGGACCCGGTACGGGGCATGTCGGAGTGCACCACGCAGGCGGTGGCGTCGACCGGGGACAGCTCGCCCGACAGACCGGAGATCCCGGCGTAACGAAATCCGTGCAACGTGAACCGCGGTTCCAACACCTCGCCGCCACCCGACGTCGTGAACAGATCCGTTTGACGCGCCGTGCGGAGGTTGTCAACGTAGAGACTGCCGTCCTCGGACAGCACCTCGCCGTGGCGGACACGGACCACTGTGCCGGCCGGTTCGTCGACCTTCAGGCGGGCCCAGCCGGCCAGGTTTTGGCCGAAGTCGACGATGAGCTCGCCCGCGGGAGAGCGTCCGACGCTTTTTGCCTTTACCTCTTCCATCACCCGCACTGGTGGGCCGGGGTCAGCCACGAGTGCGGCCCGGTCCCGCTCACGACATGACACGCCCCGCCAGGAGCCGGCGTCGTAACCGGGCCTGTCCCAGCCCTGAGGCTCCCGTCGCCCGTCCCGACGCTCGCCCATCAGCAGGTCAGCATGAGCGATCGCGCCGGTGGAGCTCCTCCACCGATTATCAGTGACGATCCTTTCCTCGCGGCCGTCCGCCAAGGTGATCACAAGCTGCGCCATCAGCTGCGGGTCGCGGGAGTAATGGGCGCCGGCCCGCTTGGCATCAAAACCGTAAAACCCGCAGGCCCAGCCGTCGGCGACGATGGCCCCGATGACGTTGTCGCCTCGGACGAGTAGTTCGGTCACGTCGTATGTCTGGTAAAGGAGCCGCTGGTCGTAGTCAGTCCACCCAGGTGCCAGGACACTGTCACCGACCGGGCTCCCGTTAACCGAGAACTGGTAAATGCCGAGCGCTGTTGCATAAAGGCGGGCTGAGCCGAACTCCTGGTCGAGCGTGAAAGCGCGCCGCAAATAGGGAGCGGGCTTAAGGGCCAAGGTCACGGCGNNCCCTTGCCACCCGGTCTTGGGGTCCAACGCCGTCTCGAACGCGGCACTGGGGCCCCATGGCCCCGGCCGGCCCACCTCGTCCCACACGCGGACCTTCCACCGGTAGCGCCGGGCCGGCGCCAGGGACGCTCCACGGTAGGGAATATCGCTCGAGGCCTCCGCCGCGGTGCGCCCGGTGTCCCAGAGCAGGCCACTGCCACGTTCGAGGTCGGCGTCGTCCCGGCCCACCCGTACTTGGTACGCCGTCTGCCGCCGTCCGGTGCCCGTCCCGGCGACACGCCAGCTGAACCGGGCCCGGCCCCCTTCTACGCCGAGCGGGCTCTGCTTGTGCGCGCAACGGAGGTCAACGGGGACGAGCGGTCCGGTGCCCACAGTTTGCACGGCAGGCTACGGGTCGGAACGTTCCGGGGCACGCAGGTGCGGGCCGATCAGGGACAGGTCGGCTTTGCTCAGCCTGTCCTTCGCGTACCAGCACTGGTGCCAGTAAGGATAAATGAGCGGAGGCCGGCTGGCCGTTTCGAGACGGTCCCGTTCCTCGACCGAGAGCTCTAAAGCGGCGGCGGCCAGATTGTCGGCCAGTTGCGCCTCGGTGCGCGCTCCCACGACCACGCTGGTTACGCCGGGTCGTCCGACCAGCCAGGCCAGCGCTACTTGGGCGGCCGAAACGCCGTGGGCGGCGCCGGTCTCGCACAGTAGCTCGATGATGTCATACATCCTCTCCCGGTTGTAAACAGGTGGTTCTGGCCACCCGCCCGAGTGACGAGAGCCGGGCGGTCCAGGTTGGCCCCGCCGGAACTTCCCGGATAGTAAGCCCCCCGCCAGAGGGCTCCAGATCAAGAGGCCGAGGCCCTGGTCGAGCGCCGTCGGGACAATGTCGTACTCGGCCGACCTTTCGAGCAACGACAGATAGACCTGGTTGCTCACGAACGATGGCAGACGGTCGGTCTGGCCGGCACCTAGCGCCTTCATGACCTGCCAACCGGCGAAGTTCGAACAGCCGACGTAACGCACCTTGCCGCTCCGTACGAGCGTGCCGAGGGCGCTCAACGTCTCCTCAAGGGGCGTTTGCCCATCCCATTCGTGAAGCTGGTAGAGGTCGATGTGGTCCGTCTGTAGCCGGCGCAGGCTCGACTCGCAGGACTTCACAATATGTTGACGCGACGACCCGGCGTCGTTGGGACCGGCGCCTGTCGGGAGACGGACCTTGGTGGCAAGGACAACGCGGTCGCGACGGCCCTCCAACACTTGGCCGAGCACGGTTTCGGATCCGCCCGTCGCGTAGGCGTCTGCCGTGTCCACGAGGTTGACGCCGGTGCCCAGTGCCATGTCGAGTTGGCGCCGGGCCGAAGGCACGTCGACCCGCCCGGTCTGCGCTCCTCCATCACTGGCACCGAACGGCGCCGTCCCGAGCGCAAAGCAGGACACCCGCAGGCCCGAGTTGCCCAGTTGCCGGTACTGCATCAAGGCTCCACCACCTCTACAGACTCCTCTACGCCGCCCGGTCCGTCAAGTGCCCCGCCTCAGGCCGAGGCGGGGGCCCCCTGTATGGCAGCTGGGAGCGCCGTACCCGGTCGGCACGACAGGTCATGATCTCACCACTAAGCGTGAAAGGGCGCGATTTGGTACCGCGTAACTCCCGCCAGCCCCCATAATGTCTGCTGCCCAGCTGGAAAGGTCGACATCTGCATGAGCCAAATTCTCGGAGACGGAGCGACCACCCCGGGTCGCGTGGGCTTTGGCCGCCGTTCACCGGACAGTAAACCGCACCGCACCGAAGCTGCTCACCCGTCGGCCCGGTCGGCCAGGCGGGGCCGCAAGAGCGCCCGCCGTGGGCGACGGCCTCAGTGGGGCCATGACCGGCGCAACCGGCCTTTGCCGGTAGTCCCACGGCCCGTCAGTGACCACCGCATCGGCCTGGCCCGGTTGTTCATAGTCTTTACGGTCCTGGCCTGGGTCGCCTATGTCATCACATGGATCTTCCAGGATCTGTTCAACCCACTGGAAAGAACGCCGGTCGCCCGGGCCGAGGCTATCGTTTATCTACTTGTTGTAACGTTGCTTTCCGCGTCCAGCCTGGCGTACCTGCTGTGCCGCCTCGGTTTTTTCTATCGCGCCAAGAGCCACCACCGGGCGACGCGGGTCGTGCTCGACGACTTCTTCGCCAGCGGCACCCCTCGTCTGACGGCGCTGGTCCCTTCCTACCGGGAGGACGGGCGCGTCGTGCGCAATACGCTGCTATCGATCGCGCTTCAGGAGTACGACGACCTGGGGATCGTGCTCCTCATCGATGACCCGGTGGCGCCGCGGGACCAACGTGCCCGAGAACTACTGGATGCGGCGCGAGCGTTACCCGGCGAGATAGAAGAGATGCTGTCCTGGCCGGCCAACCGCTTCCGTGAAGCCCTGGGCACATTCGACGCCCGCGGCGACGGCGCCGGCCCTCTCGACCCCCAAGCCATAGCCCGGCTGGCGTCGGAGTACGACGCCGCCACTGCCTGGTTGGAGAACCTGGCCTCAGGCCAGGACCTGGTCGACCACTCGGACGCTTTCGTCGCCAACCACGTCATCCGGCGGCTGGTAGGCGACCTGAACACGGTGGCGGGCGCCCTGCACCAAGCAGTCGAAGAGGGGTCGTCTTTGCCCGCCGAGCGTGCCCGCCAGCTTTACCAGCGCCTCGCCCGTACTTTCCACGCCAGGCTCACCAGCTTCGAACGCAAGCGTTATGTCTCTCTGTCCCACGAAGCAAACAAGGCGATGAACCTCAACAGCTACATCGGGCTAATGGGTGGCCACTACCGGGAAGTGACCACGGTCGCCGGCCCTGCGCTGGTCACCGCGGACGAGGCGGAAGCGTCGCTGCACATCCCGGAGCCCGACTACGTCCTGACCGTCGACGCCGACAGTGTCCTGTTGCCGGAGTACTGCCTGCGCCTGGTGCACATCTTGGAGCAGCAAGAGCACCGCCACGATGCAATTGCCCAGACTCCGTACAGCGCCTTTCCCGGTTCGGCCACCAGGTTGGAGCGCGTGGCCGGTGCCACGACGGACCTGCAGCACCTCGTCCACCAAGGGTTGACCTACTACGACGCCACGTTCTGGGTGGGGGCGAACGCCGTCATCCGCAAGCGGGCGCTGGACGACATCGTCGAGCGCTCTTACCTGGGCGATTGGGAAATCCGGACCTACATCAAGGACCGGACGGCCATCGAGGACACCGATTCGACCATAGACATGGGGATCCAGGGCTGGGGCTTGTTCAATGCGCCCGAGCGTCTCAGCTACAGCGCCACCCCTCCGGACTTCGGTTCCCTGTGCATCCAGCGCCAGCGGTGGGCGACGGGCGGCATGCTGATCGTGCCCAAACTGCGGCTGCGCGCCAAGGCATGTCGCCGGCGTAACGAGCGCATGCGTTTTGCCGAAAAGTTCCTGCGCTGGAACTACATGGCTTCGATTACCTGGAGCTCGCTCAGCTTGCTCGTGCTGCTGGCGTTCCCGTTCAACGCCACGCTGATCAGTCCTCTGCTGGGGCTGGTCGCCCTGCCCTATTTCTGGGCTATGGCGTCGGATCTTCGCTACTGCGGCTACAAGGTACTGGACATCGCCCGTGTGTACGGGTTCAACCTGGTGCTTGTGCCGATCAATCTGGCGGGTGCGGCGGCGACCCTCGTTCAGGCCATCACCGCTTCCAAGCCCGTGTTCGCCCGTACGCCGAAGGTCCGCAACCGGACCATAACACCGCTAATTTTCGTGATTTCCCCTTACTTGTTGGTAGGCCTGGCTGCGTTCACCTGCGTCGAGTCCTACTGGCACCACGTGTGGGAGAACCTGGCGTTTGCCGCCTTGAACCTGCTGCTTTTAGCTTATGCCATAACGGCTTTCATCGGGTTGGGGCACTCGGCCGTCGATACCCTGTCACATCTGAAGTCGTTCCTCTACAGGCCGGCCCGCTCTCAGGCGCCCAACTGGTGGTCCCGCCGCGCCCACCGGCTTCCGCAGGTACCGCCGGCGCTGACCGACTGGCGCTCCGTGCTCGACCTGGGGGCGCCGCCGGCGGGTGACCCGGGGCCGGGTTTGCGGCCCGGGAGACAACTCAACGGATCTCTGGGAGCCGGCTGGCGGCGACTTCCCGGGCCGGGCGCCTTCCGGACCGTCTTCCAGCCCGTGGTGGACATGGCGTCGGCCGAGGTGGTGGGCCACGAGGCGCTCACCCGTTTCGACGACGGGCTGAGTGCCGAGCAGTGGTTGGCAGAGGCGATAGCTGCCGGAGAAGAGGTTGCGCTGGAAGGGAAGATGGCCCGGGCGGCCATTCGCGCCGCGGCCGGGCTCCCGCAAAAGGGATGGTTGGCGATAAAGACCTCTTCCCGGTTGCTGCACAGCGACGGCGAGCTCAGGCACCTGTTGTCAAGCCTCGTGCGCCCCGTCCTGGTGGAGATCACCGAACCAGCGACGAGCGACGTCCTACCCGAGTTGCGGGAGTTGCGTCGCATCGTCCCGCCCAAGGCGTTGATAGCCCTCGAGCACGCCGGGCTCGGGCACAAGACACTCACGGTACTTCTGGAGCTGCGGCCCGCTTATGTCAAGTTGGACCGTGACGCGATCGCCGGTCTGAGCGAGGACGGCGCCCGCCAGGTGCAGTTGGCGAACCTGGTGAAAGTGGCCAATGAATGTGGCTGCTCGGTGGTGGTAGCAGGAGTGGAGACCGAGGAGCAGCGCCGGCTGTTGTGCAAACTCGGGGCGTCTCTCGGCCAGGGTTATTTTTTCGGGCGACCGGAGCCGGCCGGCCCGCCCATGGCGGAGGACGGCCGCGCACCCGAGGTCGATCGCGCCCTCGACCTCACCGCCCCTGCGCCGTCCGCGGTCCTGCGGCCGGACAGGGACGCCGAAGGGGATGGGCACAGGCGGAGGCTGTCACTGGTGCGCACGCTCGTGGCCGCGGCCGTGATCGCGGCGGCTGTTTACGGCGGGGCCGAGAAGCTGCCTTCCGCCGTAGCCGCCGCTTACGCCACCAAGTCGGCTACCTGGTTCGCTCCCTACGTCGACGCCACGCTCACCCCTTCGTACTCCTTCCAGGACCGGACCCTCGACCCGGCCCGCCAAGTCGTCCTGGGTTTTGTCGTGTCGGCGCCAGGTGCGGGTTGCGCTCCGAGCTGGGGCGCGGCCTACGGGTTCAGCCAGGCTGACCAGGCTCTGGCCCTCGGGCCCCGGTTGGCCGAGCTGGGCCAGGAGGGCGTCGGTGCCGTCGTCTCCTTTGGGGGTAGGGCCAACACNNCCTGGCCGAGGGTTGCACCAACGTGCCGTCTTTGGAGCGCGCCTATCAGTCGGTCGTCTCGCACTACCGGCTCAGGACCATTGACCTCGACGTGGAGGGCGCGGCATTGTCCGATGCCGCGGCCGCCGAGCGACGGGCTGCCGCAGTAGCCGGCCTTCAGGCCGCTGCTGCCCGCCACCACCGGCCTGTCCGGGTATGGCTCACCTTGCCAGTGGAGCCGGATGGGCTCCAGTCGGATGCGATTTCGGTCATTGACCGA
This sequence comes from Acidimicrobiaceae bacterium, assembly GCA_003158835.1. GTDB lineage: Bacteria > Actinomycetota > Acidimicrobiia > Acidimicrobiales > Palsa-688 > Fen-671. Next base: position 3,811 of record PMLI01000101.1, on the reverse strand, counting down.
ATGCTCGGGGCACGGGTTTCTCTGGCCGGCATAAACATCATGACCATGGACTTCCGGTCACCGCCTGCAACCGGGCAAACAATGCTGGACCTGGTGCAGCAGGCCGCCTCCGCCGTCCATACGCAACTGCAGGTTCAACTGGCTCGCTATGGCGTCAGCCTTGGCTCGCAACAGGTCTGGCAACGTATGGGCATCACCGTCATGATCGGGCAAAACGACGTCCCCGGTGAGATCTTCACTACTGACGACGCCCAGGGCTTGGTCCGTTTCGTCAACTCCAGCGGCATCGGGCGTGTGTCGATGTGGTCCCTCAACCGGGACAGCGAGTGCGGCCAGGCATTTGGTGAGAGCGGCATCCTGTCCGACGCTTGCAGCGGGACACCAGAGCAATCGCTGGCCTTCTCGCAGATCTTTGCGCACTTGAGCGGTGTCACGACCGCCGCGATCGAGCCGACGGGCATCATCGCACCGGCGCCTGATACCAACCGGGCGAACGCACTGTACCCGCTGTGGTCGCCGACGGCGGAGTACCAAGCCGGCTACAAGGTCGTACGCAACGGCTACATCTACGGGGCTAAGTGGTACAACGCCGGCGAAGACCCGGCCCAGCTCTGGCCGTCTTCGTCGGAAAGCCCGTGGGAACTTCTCGGGCCGGTGTTGCCCAGCGACCGCGCTCCCAAGATGCCGGTGCTGCCAGCTGGTACATACCCGACCTGGTCTCCGGTGAAAGCCTACGATGCCGGCGACCGGGTGCTATACCAAGGGCTTGCATACGAGGCCAAGTGGTACAACGAGGGCGCGTCACCGGGTGAAGAAGCAGCCGACCCCTTCGGGTCTGCCTGGCAGCCACTGTTCACGTTCCCAGGAGAACCGTCGTACGGCTAGTCACTATTCGAACGGCGCCTCCAGGGGTCGTTGCCGCCGCCGGGCGACGGGGCGATGGGGCGGCCCCCCCTCACCCGGCTTCGAGGATGTGGGAGAAGGCCCAGCTGGTCTGCAATACCCCGCTGCAGGTGGGGCTGTCGTAGTGGATGACGCCCTGCGGGCATTGCTGGTCCCTGGTGACCGACCACATCGAGAGCCGGCCCGTCCCGGCTTGTGCCGCGAACTGCGCCAGCTGGCCGGCATCGGAAAGAGTGAACACCTCGTTGCTCACGTCGTTTTGCCCTATCATCGGCGTTATCCCGACCATCGCCCATAATTTTGCGGCGCGGTCGGTCGGGTAGATGGATGCCAGTTGTTTTTCGACGGCCCGGGCCGCGTCGACGGCGTGGGTGCCCATTTGGCCGGGGCTGGTTGCCGAGTCGCCGTAGTCCATCGCCATGGGGTCGACGATGGACAGGTGAACACCGGCGGTCACGGCCGAGCGCACGATGGCGAGCTCGGCCCCGGGTAAACCGCTGGGCAGCGCCGGCAGCGTAAGGGCCACCTCGACCTGATGACCTAGCAAGGCTTCGTCGCGTTGCAGGAGGGCCAAGGCGGCAGAGCGCATGGCGACCGCCGATACGTCGCCTACCGCCGCTCCCTCGATGTCGAAATCGAGGTCATAGACGCCGTAGGTGTCGGCCACCTTCTGGTAAGCGGCCTCTAGAGAAGCCACGGAGGGGCAGGACTCGGCCAGTTCCGTGCCCGCCTCACCCCCGAACGAGATGATGACGGAACCCCCGCCTCGGCGGAACGTGCCAATAGCGCCTTTGACATGGTCGGCCGGGGAGCCGACGGGGGCCACGCCGCCCCAGGCCGGGGCACAGTCCCCGCCGGAGACGACGAAGGCGAGGGTAAAAGTCCTGGCCCCGCTGGCCGAGGAGATGGCGGCCAGGTCTTCGTGTTGCAGCGTCATGTCAATGTACGGCGCAAACTGGGTGGGGCCATGCCGGCCTGGTGGCGGCGGAGCAGGCCAGGTCGTTGTCGTCCTGGTCGAGACCGGGCCGGTGGTGCCGCTGGCCTTTCCGCCGCCGCCGGCGGCGGCGGTGCCGGGACCGCCCGCGCCGGGACCGCCCGCGCACGGAGAACCGTCCACAGTGCAGAAAGTTGGGGGAGCGAAGCGGCCGGTATAGGCGACCTGGAACCCGAAGTCGGCGGCGGCGCCGGGCTCTAGCGTCCCATCCCAGGAGGCGTTCGTCACCGAAACCCGGTCCCCGGCTACGGACACGACTCCGTTCCACGAGTTGACGAGCTGGCTACCCGCCGGTACCGAGAACTTCAGCCGCCACCGCGGCGCGACGTCCGTGCCAACGTTGGTGACCTCGTACTCACCGACGTAGCCGGTACCCCAGTCGTAGATGTCAAGGAACGTCGCCTTGAGGGACGACCGCGCCACCGCCAAGGCGCCGCCACCCAGCGGCGTCGGCCCCGAAGGCTGCACGAGGGGCACCGCCCCCACGACCAGGGCAATGGTTGCAAGCACGACGGTCGACCCCAGCGTGCCCAAGCTGGCTCGCCTGTTACCCATGATGTTTGCTTCGGGCCCGCCAGTCACTGCCCTTAATGTTAAGGCACCCTCTTCGCCGGCCGGCACGAAAGACCGCTTTGCTGAATACCTGCCAAATAATCGCATGTATGTCACAAAGCGGAGGTGCGGCTGTCAGTCGGTGGCCTGGTCGAGGGACGCCAGGGTCAGCCCGTCGAGAACCAGATGGCGCACCGAGCGGTTCTTCTCGAGATGGACCAGCGATGACGTCCCGAGGATGAGCAGCACGGTGGGCGCCTGGGCAAGCAGTCAAGCGGCTGCCACCGGCGCGGGCGCCGCTCCGAGGGCGGCTGGCTGCGTTGAGGACGGCCGGGGCCAGCAGAAAGAGGTTTTCCGGCCAGAAGGCCGAGCCGAGCGGGAAGAACGGTCCGAACGGCAGCCCGTCGACCCGGCACGCGGCGAAGAGCAGCTGGTCGGAGCGGCCCGTTGACGTTGTAGGCGGTCTGGGCACAGGCCACGTCCACCCGGGAACGGGCGGTCAAGTGGTCGTCCCGCGTCACGTTGCTGAGCCGCCCCCGTGCCGCTCCAACCTCGGGTACCAGAACCAGCTTTCCGATGACGTCCCGCACATCGACTTATATGGGCGGCTAGTGAGTCCCGTACTTGTGAGTCCCGTAATTGGGGCCCTCCGGCCCTACTACGCCCGGTCGGGAAATGCCAACCTCGGAAGAGACTAGGAACCGAGCACCGATGAACCTGAAAGCGCAACGGGAGCGCATTGCCGGCAATTACGACCCACCGGTCCCCGCTGTCCGGTCGGCCACTGGGTGCTCCGCGCTCCTTTGGAGCCGCTTGTGGCTCTTCACGCAGAGGGGAACGCGATGAAAGACAAATCTGTTTTCCTGGCCGTCGTCCTGACCTTCTTCTTCGGTCCGCTGGGCTTGTTCTACGCCAGTGCCTCGGGCGCCGTGGTGCTGATCGTCGCGGCCGCCGTGGGCGTCGTCCCCACGCTGGGCTACGTCTTGATCTTCGTCTGGCCGGCATCGATGGTCTGGGGGGCTATTGCTGCCAGCAACAGGCACAATGCCTTTATCGGCGGGACGGGCCTCAACCCTTCCTGAGCAGCCGCGCCGTCTAGCCCGGCAGACCACGGTACGCCTCGCGCCCCTGTTGGCCACGGCCCGTTCGAGACGGCTGGGGCCGGATCGTCGAGATCGCCCGCTCAGGACAGCACGCGTCGACGAAAGTTGCGCAGGCCCAAGGTCAGGAACACGACGGCAAAGCCGATGACGACGGGATAGATGATGTACAGGTGCATGTGCGGCGCAGCCGTGAAGGCCGCCCTCATGCCCTCGTTGACGTAGATGAGCGGGTTGATCAGGACCAGGGTCTGGAGCCAGT
>PMLI01000508.1 GCA_003158835.1 Acidimicrobiaceae bacterium | reverse complement strand
GTCGGCCAGCATCGCCTCGGCGTTGTCTGCGTAGTAGCGGCACGCCCGGGCGCACTTGGATACCTCGGTCCGGGCCGACCGGACGGTCTTGCCCATCTCCATCGTCATCAGCCGGGCGACGGGCTCCTGGTCGGCGTCCAGGAGTTGGGCGGCTTGGCGCATCCAGCCGGCCCGTTCCTCGAACCCGGTCAGACGTACCGTCTTGAAGGCTGATGAAGCGCGCGCCAGGCAGGACTCGAGCTCCTCGTCGGAGATCTCTTGGAAGAGATGTACCGTCTCCCCCGTCGCCGGGTTTGTGGTCGCGATCGCCAACTTTCGCCTCCGTCTGGCTCGGTCCTGCTTGCTCGGTCCTGGCGGTCAGGCGACCGGGGCTACCCGGTCAAATCGCCGGGATGCCCAGGTCATGCACCACGGTCGTCTTCACGGCGGACGATGGCCACGCCCAACGGGGGGAGCGTCACCCGACCGCCGATCTGGGTGCCCCCCAGCAGCTCGAAGCCTCCGGGCGCGATCTCGAGCACCCTTTCCTCGGCCGAGTGGTTGATGAGGAACTCGTAGCTCTGGCCGGCTGAGGCGCGCATCACCCGCTCGACGCCCGGTCCCGACCGGAGGACGGAGGGCTCGGCCGGCACCGCCCCGGACCGGCCGTACACGCGCTCCAGGCCGGCCGGGTCGAGCCGGGCCGCCACGTAGTAGGCCCGCCCCTCGCCCCGCCGGGCCTCCACCACCGCCGGCCGGCCGGCCCAGGGGCCGCTGGCGATGCGGGCCAGGACATGGCCGTCGCCCTCGTCGGCCACGTCGGTCCAGAAGCCGGCCGCCGTCCTGGTCCCGTCCTCCCATTCCACCTCGAGTTCCTCGCCGTCGGGCAGAGGCGCCACGTCCAGCACCTCGCACCCGATGAGAGGCCGGAGCGGGCCGCCGTAGGGCCCTAGATGGACGACGTCGCGCTCGTCGACGATGCCGGACCAAAAAGACACCACCGCCGTGCCCCCCCGCTCCACGTACGACACGAGGTTGGCGCCCTCCTTTGCCGTCACCAGGTAGAGGCTCGGGACCACGACCACCTCGTACCGGCCGAGGGGCTCGTCCGGGCGGCAGAAGTCGACCGTCGCCCCCGCCTCGTAGAGGGGCCGGTACATCCATGACAGCTGGTCCGCCATGGTCAGGTCGTTGGCCGGCTTGGCGGGGGCTTCCAGGGCCCACCAGTTGGCCCACGAGAACACCATCGCGACGCGGGCTTCGACGCCAGCCCCGTCGAAGGTCCCCAACCGTGCCAGTTCGCCTCCCAGGCCGGTCACCTCCGCCCACACCGGCGAAGCCACCCCCGAGTGCGGGAGCATGGCCGAGTGGTATTTTTCTGCGCCCGCACGCGACGCCCGCCACTGGAAGAAGAGCACCCCGGTCGCTCCCCGGGCCACGGCCTGATAGCTCAGGGCGCGCATCTGGCCGGGCACCTTGGCGCTGTTGTGCCGGCGCCAGTTGACCCGGGAGGTGGTCTGTTCCATCACCATCCAGGGCACGTTCTTGTTCAGAGAACGGACCAGGTCGTAGTGCATGGCGCTGAGCATCGTGCCGTCCGGGTCGGCCGGGTCGGAGTAGTTGTCGGTCGATACCACGTCGAGCTCGGACGCCCAGGCGAAGTAATCGAGGGGCTTGTAGAACCCCATGAAATTGGTCGTGACGGGGAGATCGGGCCGGGCCGATCTCAGCACCCGGCGCTCCTCCAAGAACTCCTCCAAAAAGGCGTCGTTGCTGAAGCGGGCGTAATCGAGTTCGTGGCCGGGGTTTAGGAAGGTGGGGGTGAGGCGCGGGGGTAACACCTCGGCGAAGTCCCCGTACCGCTGGCTCCAAAAGGCCGTACCCCACGCCTCGTTGAGGGCCTCGACCGACCCGTAACGCCGCTGCAGCCAGGCGCGGAAAGCCTGGGCGTGGTTGTCGCAATAGCAGTAAGGGACGTGGCAGCCGTACTCGTTGTGGATGTGCCACATCTCGATCGCCTGGTGCTCGCCCACCTCGGAGACGAGCCGCTCCACGATGCGGCGCGCCCTCGTCCGGTAGGTCGCACTGCACACGCAGAAGTGCTGGCGGCTGCCGTGGCTGTAGCGCGCCCCCCTGGCATCGACCGGGAGCGCCTCGGGGTAGCGGACCGACAGCCAGGGGGGAGGCGACGCGGTCGGCGTGGCCAGGTCGACCCCGATCCCGGCCTGGCCGAGCAGGTCGAGCAGCTCGTGAAGCCACCCGAAGGAATAGACGCGTTCGGCGGGCTCGAGCTGTGCCCAGGAGAACACGCCCACCGTGACCAGGTTGACGCCGGCCTCGACCATGAGACGGACGTCTTCGTCCCACACTGCGCGGGGCCACTGCTCGGGGTTGTAGTCGCCTCCGTACCGGACCTGCTCGATCACAGGCCAGAGCTTAGGCGGGCAGGACCGACTCTACGGCCGTGACCACTTCGTCAGCGTCGGGGAGGACCTGCGGGCGAAAGCGGGCCACGATGTCACCGTCCGGGCTGACCAGGAATTTCTCGAAGTTCCACTGGACGTCCCCCGCCTCGCCCTCGGCGTCGGCTCGGGCCGTGAGGTGCTGGTAAAGCGCATGGCGCTGTGGCCCGTTCACGTCGATCTTGTCCGTCATCGGGAAGGTCACGCCGTAGGTCATCGAACAGAAGGTCGCGATCTCTTCGGGCGAGCCGGGCTCCTGCTGGCCGAACTGGTTGCACGGCACGCCGAGCACGGTGAACCCCCTGTCCCGGTAACGCTCGTGCAGCTTCTCGAGGGCCTCGTACTGGGGGGTGAGCCCGCAACGGGAAGCCACGTTGACGATCAGTACCGCCTTGCCCTTCAGCTGGCCGAGCTCGAGCTGCCCCCCATCGAGGGAAGAAATGGTCGTGTCATAAAGCGTCATTAACTGGCCAACCCTCTCCCCTTTGTTTGTATTCCGTTTCAGGTTTCCCCGGACCAAGTCGATAGGGCTTTCGATGGGTGACCGGGAAAGGGGGGCCGTGGCCGGCCGCGACCGGCGTCCCCGCCCGGACGAGATGGCGGACCAGCGGGCCCTCGAGCAGATGTGTTTCCGCAACCTGCTGGCGACCCCGGGGGAACGGGTGTTCTTCAAGGACCTGGAAAGCAGGTTCCTGCTCGTCAGCGACAGCTTCCTCCTCGATCAGGCCCACAGCTGCAACATCGCCGAAGTGATCGGCAAGTCGGACTTCGACTTCTTCAGCGACGAGCACGCCTTGGCCGCCTTCGAGGACGAGCAGCGGATCGTCCACACGGGCGAGCCCATGGTGGCCAAGATCGAACGCGAGACCTTTCGCGACCGCGCCGACGCCTGGGTCTCGACCACCAAGCTGCCTTTGCGAGACGGCGACGGGCGCATTGTGGGCACCTTCGGCATCTCCCGCGACGTGACAGCACAGGTCTTGGCCGAGCAGGCCCTCGCCCACCAGGCCCTCCACGATGCCGTCACCGGGTTGGCCAACCGGCTGGCGCTGATGGACCGGCTCTCCCAGGCCCTGATCTCGCTTGATCGGTCTCAGGGGCGGGTCGGTGTGTTGTTCGTGGACCTGGACGACTTCAAGGTGATCAACGACTCGCTCGGCCACGAGGCCGGCGACCGTGTGCTGGTCGAGGTCGCTCGCCGCCTGTCCCGGATCTCCCGGCGCGGTGATACGGTGGCCCGCTTCGGAGGCGACGAGTTCGTTTTGTTGTGCAGCGCCCTGCGGGACGACGACGACCTGCGTTTGATAGCCAGCCGGGCGGTGCGCGCCATCGGCGAGAGGTTCGTGCACGCAGGCAACGACCTCACCGTTTCCGGGAGCATCGGCGTCGTCGTGACCGACGACCCCTCGGCCTCCCCCGGCGTGCTGCTGCAACAGGCCGACATCGCCATGTACGAGGCCAAAAGCGCGGGTCGGGACGGTTTTCGGTTCTTCGACGCCGAGCTTCGTGCCCGCGCCGCGACCAACCACGACTTCGATGCCGCCGTGTGCAAAGCGATAGAAAACAGAGAGCTCTTTCTCCTTTACCAACCCCTGTTCTCGCTCGAGAGCCAAACGCTTCGCGGGGCCGAGGCGCTCGTCCGCTGGGAGCACCCGCGCCGCGGCATCATCGCCCCGGCGGATTTCATCCCGCTGGCTGAAGAGCGCGGCTTGATCGGCGCCGTCGACGGCTTCGTCCTCGATGAGGCCTGCCGGCAGCTGGCACAGTGGATGCGCGAGGGCCAGTACCCCGACAGCTTCACGGTGGCGGTGAACTTGTCCGGGCGCCAGCTTTCTGACCCCACGCTGGTCGAGCGCATTGCCCGATCGATCAGGGACCACGGCATCGTCCCGTCCCAGATCTGCCTCGAGATCACCGAGACCGCTCTCATAGGCGAGCTCGGAGACGCGGCGACGACCCTGGCGGCACTGTCGGACCTCGGGGTGCGGCTGGCCCTAGACGACTTCGGGACCGGGTACTCGACCCTGGCCCACGTGCAGCGGCTCAACGTGGACATATTGAAAATCGACCGCAGCTTTGTCGAGCAGATCGGTGGCAGCGACCGGGACCGCCAGATAATCGGTGCCATCACCGCCATGGCCCACGCCCTCGGGATGCTGGTCGTCGGCGAGGGTATCGAGACAGACCGTCAACTTGGCGAGCTCACGGCGCTCGGGTGTGACGAGGGCCAAGGGTTCTTGTTGGCCCGGCCGGTCCGGCCCGACCAGGTCGCCGCCTTCAACCGGGGGACGGGGGGCATGGTTCATCGGGACGCCGTGGCCCCCCCTGTCTCCCGATGAACCACGTGCGCAGGTCGGCGCCGGGGCGGGGCGCTACTTGGCGGTGAACAGGAGGGGGATCCATCCCAGAAGGGTGCTGTTCCCGTAAACCTCCGCGTAATAAGTGCCTGTGGCGCTGAAATTCCCTGTGGCGTCGGCGTAAAACCATACGGGGCCCTGTGGGAGGCTGTCCGAGGTCCAGGTGTAGGTGTAGACGGTTTTCGCCTTGGGTGAGAGGATCCTGAAGGTGACGTTTGCCTTCTGCGCGGAATTGGTGAACATGAAGATGGCGAAGCGATAATCACAATGACTGCCCTTGGCGCAAAGGAGGTACCAATTATCGATACCGTTGGCGGTGAGGGCGTAGCCGGACTTGTCGCCGTCGGGGCCGGAGGGCAGGGAGTCCCCCACGGCCAGGTAGTCGGCCGGGATGATCGATGCTTCCCACTTGAGGGAAGAGGGTACAGCAGCCACCGACGGCGTCATCCGGGCCTGAAGGCCTGAAGCTGGTAAGGCGAAAGTAAGCCCGAGGCTGAGCGTGGTCAGCGGGGCAAGGAGCTTGAGGGCGCGCTTCATAGTTGTCGTCCGCCAGAAACTAGGGAC